>JAWBQJ010000002.1 GCA_038845865.1 Desulfurococcaceae archaeon | reverse complement strand
AATGTAAAGAATTGAAAGAGTCCGTTGAAAGTGTGGGGGTGGGGCGGGGGTGTCTATTTACGAATACAATGTAAAGAATTGAAAGTATATAGTACAGAATGCTCACTGGGTCGTACTGGGATAGCTGTGGAATACAATGTAAAGAATTGAAAGGCCAGCGGGGCTGATTGGTGCTCTACAAGTCGCAAGAATACAATGTAAAGAATTGAAAGTTCTAACTCTTCTGTTGAGTATGTGTTGATAGGCTGGATGCTTCAGGAATACAATGTAAAGAATTGAAAGTACATTGATGCCGGTTTAGCTAAGATCAAGGAGATGCCAAGTGAATACAATGTAAAGAATTGAAAGTCTCTTAACCCCAAAGACCTTCATACACCTATCACCCGTTGAATACAATGTAAAGAATTGAAAGAATAATAATTGCTCTATCAAGCCAATAAAACCAAAACACTCATCGAATACAATGTAAAGAATTGAAAGCTTCGACAAGAGGACGAACAGGTACTTGTTGTCGTACACAGAATACAATAAAAAGAATTGAAAGTTATGTCCACTGCTAAAGACGCAATTGTCTGAGCGACGACCGCGAGAATACAATAAAAAGAATTGAAAGCGTCGGAACGTATATTACTATTCTCGAGCTCGTTGCGTACGATGAATACAATAAAAAAGAATTGAAAGGAAGACTTAGGGATCATGATCGGTCTATAGAAAACCGACACCGAATACAATAAAAAGAATTGAAAGCATGAGAACGTTGTCGGGCTTGCAACCCGCGCTCGCCCAGACCTCTGGAATACAATAAAAGAATTGAAGGTCACTTCACTAGTAGTTCTAGGTATGTGAAAGCTATTATGAGAGATAACACTACTACGTTTATGATGATTTCGAGTAGGCCTCTTACTTGTTTGCTTTTAACTCTCCTGTGCAGTAGAATCAATGACCCGGCGTATCCGTGAATCGTGCTGAAAGCGATTAGGATCACTCTTAATGCCCTATCACTATGAACTAGTCTCGCGTGGGGAACTAATCGTATACCCGGTACTAACAACTGGTATCCAGTTACGAGGTAAACTAGCCCCAGGACCAGGAGCGGTATTGAAGTGAGTTCAACTAGTAGAAGCGCGCATTTAAGAGTTCTGGCGCTCACGACGACTCCCTCCTCTCCACTATGTATTTCCATACATCTTCAAAGGAGATACGGTGATATGTAGCAGGGACGCCTAGTGGTATGATGTACATTGGTACCTCGTCAGGCATGACGCCGACTACCTCCCGAACCTGATCATCAAAAAACGCCCCAACGACAACTGTACCGTAGCCAAGTGCAGTAGCCATTAAGTAAACGTTCTGGCCGAGGTGCCCCACCTCCATTGGAACGTACCTTACTTTACCTCGTTCACCGTAAACTCTAGTAGTCCTCTCGAAAACAGCGCAGATAACAATGTTCACCGGCGCGCTTCTAATCCAAGGCTGCTGGAGGGCGGCATCGTACAATTCCCTCCTGTAGTCGCCTTCCTTTAGTAGTATGAGCGTGTGTTTGTGTACATGGTACTTGTACACGCCGGGCTTCAAGAAAACGCCGTTTTCAACTAAAACGCCTTTTTCACCGACAACCACATAGACCTCGAGTGGATACGTAGCACCTGCACTCGGCGACGTCCTGAAACCCGTTCTAGGATCAGTTATACCGTACGCAGCCCATAGTATCAAGGCGAGGTGCTCTAACTTAACGGGGTCACCAGTGTACTCCCTGATGCTCCTCCTTAGAAGCAGTGCTTCTTCAACGGTCATATTGCTATGAACCCTTGGTAATGGTAGCAGTATGTAGTGATCTTCTACGATCCGTGAAGGCTGTACTCCCGTGTACTCCACTGTTATAATAAGTAAGGATGTGTACACTACAATAAGTACAGAGACCACGAGTGAAACGAGTATATGAATATTACGCAAAACGCCCCCATTTAAAAAAATAAATTAGCGCGATAAAAACTCCACGCTACTTGCGTGATAGCCTTGCTGGTGGTTGAGGTATTTTCATGACGTTCTTTAACTCGCTTACCCTTTCAGATAGCTGCTCGATCACTTTTTTAGCTAATCCAGTCCCCCGATAGCCTTTACTGTAATACTCTTCAACGATGTCTTCTAGTTCCTTTACCGTGATGTTGACGGCCTTTCCAGCCCTCTCCCTGACCATCTCCATGATCCTTATAAGGGCTTGCTTTAAGTTTTCCTTTTCAACGAGTTTTATCCGCTCCCTCACCTCTCCAACCTTCTCTTCGATTTCTTTAACTATTTCACTTACTTTCTGTATTTCACCGCGCTGAATTCTAGCTCTCACCAACTCTCTAACCTGGACTGGAAGCACCTCCAATATAGTCCTTGCAGGCGGCTCACTGTACTCCACCGCGCTCCCCGTTAATGTACCCTCGACCTCCCCAATTACTTTGACGTATACCGACCTAACCAGTGCGTGATAAGCCCTCACGTAGAACCTGTAGCCGGAGACGGCATGCCTGAACGCGGCCGTCACATTACCTTCCGCGAGCATGCTCGTGGCGTTTGCAACCCTCTCATCGCCGATTACAAGTAGCTTTTCCGCTAGAGTAGTGTCGTAGTCTCTGCTTTTAGCGTATTCAACCGCGTTTACAAGTAGCCCCCTCAGCTCGCCGGCGGCGCTTATTACTGCGTTAACCGTCTGCTCGGTTATAGTGTCGTTTTCTCCTAAGTTAGCCCTAATTACCCTAGCTAGCACGGGGTTTGCGAAAGCCGGTGCATGGCTGTAGTGTATACTAGCGACGAACGCGTAGACAACTGCTTTTCTAGGCTCCGTTTCAGCTACGCTTATAGCTTTTTCTAGGAACTTGTCACCGCGTGTTAGCGTTACATTGGCAGCCGTTATGTTGTAGCTTATCTCCCACTGGAAGAGGTCGTACGTCATGTTCCTAATAGCGTATGCGAGTTCTAGCGCTTTTTCAAAGCTCACATTCAGCAATAAGCCTATTTTCAGTTTACCCCAACGCCCCGCTGTTTCGATCTCGGGCATGTTCCTAGCCCCCTCGGAAGGCACCTCTTGAGCTACAATAACAGCTGATATTGGCGTGATCAGCAGCGTTGCCAGCAGAGCTATGGCTAGTAAACCCATGTACTTCATATTTCACACCCATGTTGCTAATTTGCAGTAGTTAAAAATAAGGGACAACGCGAACTGCGCGTTGAAACAGTTTAGAACAATCGGGTACGGCGTTCCGGATCGGTCGTTCCAGCCGGGACGATCCACGACACGGTCTAGCCGGATTGCTCGAAGATTTTCTTAGCTCTTTCAATAAATCGTTTCCCGTGAACAATGAAGCGCTCATGTATGCCCTCACCTATTAAGGTTTCCTTTAATAGTGCCTTGACTTCGAACACAAGTCTTCTACCTTCACGCGCTACTAGCTTGGATTCAACCCTTATAGTAGAGCCTACTGGTGCCGGGTTCAAGTGCTTCACGTTCACTAATACCCCTACAGTGGTGTATTCTGGCGGTAGATATTGCTGAACGCACGCCATCGATGTTTTCTCCATGAAGGCGATCATCGATGGCGTAGATAGCACGGCGACGTCCCCTGTACCCACATGCTTAGCCGCATGCTCGTCCTTAACGGTATACTCTTCTACGCACACCGTGTTTAGGGGGATGTCAAAATCCCGGCCACTCACGTCTACGTCACCGAGTAAACGAAAAGTGTTCAACATTAATAAGCAAAAATGTAGTGCTCAAAGCAGAGCTAGAAAACTTAGCTTAAAAACCACTAGTTAGAGCACCCGTTTTCACCGAGACGTACCTTTCATATATCATTATAACCCTGTTCGCCTCGATAACGAACTCTACTGGGATTTTCACGCCAAGCCCGTACGCGTAGAAGAGAGCATGCTCACTCGTAAGCCTCTCGGGGTATATGGGTATCTGGGTTTTCCTGACAACGTCTTCTAGTAGTAAGGTACCACCTACTCGTTTGACTTTAAACCCAATCGTGTTCTTGAACCCCGTGTAGACTCCTTCAAGCCTCTCGAGAAGCTCTTCCTGCTTTATAACGTGCAGGGCCTCCTCGGGTTTACGCCCCAGTAGTAGCGTTAGAGCGTAAGCCCCAATAAGTGATAGTGGATAACCACTAGAATTCGATAGCACGGTGACCGCCACCCCTTCATCGGGTATGTAGCCCAAGTACGCCGTATAAACTAGGACTGAGCCGCTGTGACCCACGAGCTTTCTACCCTGGAAATCGTCGTGAATGGTTAATCCGTAGCCGTAGTAGCGGCTTGTCGGCGATTCGTACGGTAACTTCACGTGCGGTGTTTCCATCAGCTCGATGAGCTTGCTCCCAACAAGCTGTGTATCCCCGTACCGGCCTCTGCCGATCATCGCCTTGGCGAACTTTAATAGATCTACCGCGTTGCTAAATAACCCTCCATCCGCGCTTATACCAAATATCGGCTCTACCTTGATGAGCTTGCCGTCCTGGCTCACGTTATAGGGTGTTGCTCTATCAGTATCTTTCAAGTACTCTTCCCTGGTAAAGTAGCTTTTATCCATTCCTATCTTGTCGAGCAAGTTCCGCTTAACGTACTCCTCGTACTTCAATCCCGTAACCTTCTCGATGATCTTACCTAGCATTACGTAACCTTCGTTTAGGTAAAACCACCTCTCACTGGGTTTGAATAAGATCCAGTCCTCGTAACCTTCCATGAAAGCCAGTACACTGTCTGGTGCCGATATGGGCAACCAGATACCCCCCAAACCATAATAGCTATTAATTAGTGCCTCGGCATAACCTAGTGCCGGTATGCCGGAAGTATGCGTTAACAGGTGATGAATCGTGATATTGCCTGCTTTAATAGTGCTTACGTACCTATTAACGGGGTCGTCAACGCTTAGAAGCCCTTTTTCATAGAGTTGCATTACCGCCAGAGCGGTGAACGCCTTCGTCACCGAGCCTACACAGTAGTTCGTATATGGTGTTGGTGGCTGAGAGAACTCCACGTCTTTAAATCCAAAACCCTTCGCGTAAACGATTTCATCGTTTTTCAATAAAGCTATCGATAGACCCGGCATCCTGTACTTAGAAATCCTTTCGAGAATGAACTTCTCGAGGGAGTTAAAAGACATAGCTGAAGCCCCTAGCTTGAGTTAGTGAACTTGTAGCTTAAAACCACTAGCTGAGGTATTGAGATCCCGTTGACGGGCAACGACTTCAAGCTTATAATCCACTAGGAATGAATATGGTTATGATGGGTGGGCCCGTAGTCTAGCCTGGTTAGGACGCCGCCCTCACACGGCGGAGGTCCGGGGTTCAAATCCCCGCGGGCCCACTAAGAGGCCGTGCATACACTTCTGCGCACTTTCTCCAAGACGTGCAGTGCGCGTATTGCATGTGGTGGTATGCGCGGCTACTAGTACGCCTCGCTCGAAGCGGTAAAACTCCTCGGAAACCACCTTACAGCGCCTTCAATACGCTTTCGACAATCTTTTCGTGCTCTCCAGCAGCGAACTCGATTACACTGAGCTCTTTGAAGCCGTAAAGCTCTAAGATACCCTTAATTACCGACCCAGCGCGTGGACCCCAACCATGGGCCGCTAACACGATTACCCTCTTACCACTTAGAGGGGTTTTTCTTGAAAGGAGCTCGGCTAGGAGCTTTGCGATCGGAAAAGCATCCGCGTCATATGCCGAAGTCGCTATTACTACGTACTTACTGTCGTAGACATCTGCAATAACTTCACTGATGGGGCTACGTTCTATGTCGTTAAAGCCGTAAACTACCACCCTTAGCCCAAGGGATTGCAGTTTTTCTATGAGGGCATTAACGGCCTTTTTAACGAAGCCGTACATAGACGTATACAGCACTATTATCTTAGACTCTTCTACCTCGCCCAGACTCCACTTCAAGTACAAGTTTACAAATTCCTTTACGGATTTGTCTCTGGCTGCTAGTCCATGCGATGGTAGTATGTATGCCGGTTCAATTCCTACTGATATCAGTTTTTCAATGTTCTTGCTAACCCAATGCCTGTAGAAGCCTATTATGTTTGCAAAGTACTTGAGCATAAGCCACCGGTACCTGCCCCTCTCATTCCCGTCAAGCTCGTCATAGTAGATCTGCGCGTAGGACCCGTAGGATCCGAACGCATCGCACGTTAATAGGGCGTTAAGTTCCTTGATGTAGCTCATCATGGTCTCAGGCCAGTGAAGCCACGGCGTGTGGATGAACCCAATCGTGTATTCTCCCGTGCTGAGCTCGTAAAGATCACTTATGGACTGGAACTTACCAGTATACTGGTAGAACCGTTTCAGCATCTTATCGGCAAGGGGGTGTCCCAGTACCGGTGAGCCCGTTTTCTCAGCTAACTGCTTAACCACTCCGCTGTGGTCGGGTTCCACGTGGTGCACGACTATGTACTTGATGTCCTTGAAGTCTGTTATCTTACTTATTGCATCGAGGTATAAGTCTGTAAATAAAGGCTTCACTGTGTCAAAAACTACCGCTCCGCTGCTCGTTGTAAGGACATAGGAATTGTACGTTACTCCTTCGGGTATTTCCCACATCCCTTCAAAATACTTGGTTTGCCGGTCAATAGTCCTAACCAAGTAGAGGTCTCTTGCAATCTTGGTAGTAATAACATTGTTCAAGGCTCGTCCACCCCCATGCATGCTCATAGTTACGAGGCAAAATAAGCAAGACTTGCATAGATGGCTATCACAGCCACGAAGTAGAGGTCCTGTTGCTATTTTTAGCTACTACATGAGTATCCCCCTACTTCTTGTTTCCCCGCCCGTCCGATCTCATCCCTCACAGGGGGATTCGGAGAAGGCCCGGGCCTCCGCGTACGCGTATACGGCGTTCAAAGCGCCAGCTACGTCCCTATCGCCCTAGGAAACTGCACTTACAACTAAAAGCCTCGTTGCTACAGTGTGAGTTTAGTAATCACTAATCACTATGTTAACTTTTCTGTAGTTCTCCGGCACGCCTTTAAGCGCTTTTAATATTCCTTTAATAGTGGATTTGATGATGTTCTTAACGAAGGGATTTAAAGGCACGCTAGAGCCATCTACCGAGACCTCGACGCCGGATACCACGGGGCACCATCCCGCACTCCCTTTAAGATATGAGATCACGAGCTCTTTGCAGGACGCGAAACCGCATGTTCTACAGTTTGTTTGAGGCGTCTGCCTGTAGAAGAAGTCTATAGCCCTCTTCTCCACTAAGTCCACTAGTCTGTCTTCATCTCCTACTTTTACAAGAACTGTGTTTTCCGGCAAGCGGCTCATAGCCACTATGCTAGCTCGCGAAACGATGGCTATCACGTTAGTCATATCCCCACCCAGCCTATTCAAGTCGTCCTCTTCGCGAACGACTACCACGACGTCGCCTAGCTTAGCCGATTTAAAGCCTTCGACCACCACTATTGGAGCCCGAGTCATCACTAAGGCGTTTTCGATCGCGTCATTGTGATTCGCAACGTAAATTACTGCGAGTCCCGGAGACGAGGCAACAACCACTTCTGCGCCGCTTTCAAGGTACTTCTCTGTGTCCTTTTCTTCTAAATCTACACCACCACTGCAATGTTTAATAACGTTTACCCTGTAATTGCGTGTTCTCAGGCCTCTAACTACTCTAGTAGCAACAAGTGTTTTACCCACTCCCGATTCCAATGAGACTATGCGAAGCACGTAGGGCTGTGGCATAATGGCTCACTTCACCTCCAAAATCACGAATCGGCTTTTTTAACTATTAACACAGCTGATTGCTGCTACCCGATGAGGGGGTGAGAGCCTCGTAAAAGTGGTGTGGGGTGTCAGGGCTACCCCTGAACGCCCTTAAGCCCGATGAGGACCCGAGTAGGATGCAGGAGGACCAAGATGAAGCAATGAAATCAACCTGTGTAAACTGGTATAGGGGCTGAACCCCTACATACTATATGATGTACTTTAAGAATGTCAGTAGAAGGGTGGTAGCCAGCAGTATGAGCGTGTACTTGTAAGACCTTTCAATGGTGATAGTAGCCTTTACGGGTGTTCGAAGCCTCCAGTAGCAGTACTCTTCGAAGTAGTCGCCTACTTCGAGTAGCTGGCGAATAGTTACACGGAGAGGTCTTTTTCCATAGTACTCTACTCTTAAATTACCTATAGTGAACGAGTCAAGAGCGTCTTTTAAATAGCGAGGTATTAGTACCCACAGTAGTAGCGGAAGGGTGGCGGCCCTTCTACCCTGTAATAGGTATATAGTGTTGTAGATTTCCGCTGGTGAAATTATTGTGAAGGAAAACACGGCGGCCGAAACAGCACCAGCAATGTTCATCGCGACTTCTAACACCTGAAGAGGTGCAGCCCCCGTGGTTATTAATGAGAATGAGTATACTACAAGCGCTACCACGAAACCCGTAAACAAGGAGAGCTCTAACACGGAGGTAGCCCAATCTTTACCGGGATAGATTAACCCGAGGAAAATTACCAGCACGAGTATAGGCGCCTTTACGGGGCTTTTCACCGTATAGAGTACTATTGACAATATAAAAACAACCTTAGAGAGAAAATGCGCCCTTCTATAACCAGTATCACCAACCGCGAAGAATGACCTGTAAATCAATAGAAGCAACCAGTTCACTAAGCCCACTGAAGACCCCTACGCCGGCCCGAGTCGAATTACCGTGTCAGCCAAACTCATTACCTTCTCATCGTGTGTAGCGACTACAACCGCCTTCCCTTTGTCCAAGAGTAGTTGGAAAGCCTGTAGAACAGAGCTGGCGTTCTCAGCGTCAATGCCACCGAAAGGCTCGTCTATGAAGTAGCCATCGTGATCTGCGAGGCACGCGGCGGCTATACTCACCCGTCTCCGTTCACTATTGCTGAGCTTTGTGACGGGCCTATCCAGGATGTGCTTTATTTTAAGTAACTCGGCGATCTCCAGGACTTTGTTTTCGTTACCACGTGCGGGGATCATGAGCTCTTCGCGCGGCGTCGTCTTCGAAAAGAAGAGAAATGTGTTTTCCGGTACGTATATCGCCGTGCCATACCTCTCCACGGACCCTCTCGTAGGCTTCAGTATCCCCGACCCGAGCTTAAGTAGGGTTGTCTTGCCGGATCCATTGGGTCCTGTAATGCACGTTAACACACCTCGTTGAAGGCTTTCCGTGAAGTCCTTTATAATGTAGCTATCTCCCGTGTATCTGAACGACACGTTTTTAAACTTCACGAACACGCCCCTCTCTACGTGCTTTTTTAGACTTGTCAATTTCATGCCTTGTTCTTCTGCCTTGGATCTTGACCATGGACCGTGATACTTAACAATTCCACCTTCCAGTATTAGCATATCGGGCTCTAAGAACTCCCAGTATGCTGGATCGTGATCTGCCACAATGATGCCCATTTCCCTACTACGTGCTACCTTTACGTAGTGTTTGACCACTCTTCTGGCTTCCTCGTCTAGATACGTCAACGGCTCATCGAGGACGATCAACCTAGCCCTCTTTATCATTGTTTCGAGCCAGAGAACCCGCTGAACCTCCCCAGCGCTGAGAGTGTACGTAAGCCTATTCACCAGCCTGGAGGAACCCAGCGGCGCGAAGTCTGCATCAGTACAATTTACGCCAAGTTGTGCGAGCACGTGGCAAACCTCGGTGTATACCGTGTAGCCGACAAACGCGTACCATGGTTCTTGCGGAATGTACGCTATTGAGTGGTACACTTCTTCGGGTTTCATTTCGAGGATGCTCTTACCTTCTAGGAGTACTTCGCCCTCTAAATAACCACCAGCAGCTTCAATGGTCCCCGTTACCACCCTTAGGAGAGTTGTCTTTCCGCTACCGGATTTCCCGGTTACTAGGAGTGCTTCACCTTTTTTAAGCTCAAAGCGTACATCCCTGAGTTCAAAGCTACCCGGATAACCACACCTTTCTATCCTAGCGCTGAATAACGGTACCAATCACCAAACACCGTCATCACCATTAGTTAAAGTGTTGAGTACAATATAAGGATGTCAATTATACTGGGCTTTAGACTCAACGGAATTAACTCCCCTTCATGTTAAGCTGGGCACTCCACCTGGATAAACATAATTAACGTAACCACTGCCTATTTATAAGATGGTTACGGCCGAGGCGGCGACCCGTGTTCAATGGGTTTAAAGTAATACTTACAGGGGATGAGAGCCTGGTCAGCACTTACCATAGGACCTACTTGGGGTTCTCCTCCGGGCTTCCCATGGACGTCTTACCGGCATTATTAGGTCCACTACTATTTCCATGTGAAAGCGATGAGCACGGCAGAATGAAGACCACACAGTATGGTCTTTGTAAGATTGAAGCCTCATTACTTGATTCCGGTTTTTCGAGCGACGAAGTCGCGATTATCGACCCTAGAAAACTGGATAGGGCTGTGGGGCCAGGTACGAGAGTCGTCGGCATAAGCGTTCTAGACCCTCTCGGTATAAACTACGGTACTGCACTACTACGCGTGGTCTTGAAGCTCATGGGTATCGAAACAAGGCTTCAATCCTACATGTCATGGGCTACCATGAAGCTACTAACTCACCCAGCAATACTCGAGAACCGAGAGAGGTTAAGAATTGTTGTAGGTGGGCCGGGTGTATGGGAAATAATCGATACTGGGCTTCAGAGAAAACTTGGAATAGACAGTATCGTAGAAGGCGAGGGCGAGCTGGTCGTGCCAGAGTTGTTTAAGAGGGCATTGAGCAATGAAAGCCTTCCCAGCTACGTCAAGGGGCCTCCTGTACCAGTGGGCAAGATACCCGTAATTAGAACGCCCTCTCGAGGTTTAGTTGAGGTGTCTAGAGGTTGTGGTCGTGGATGCAAGTTCTGTAATCCAACGCTTTTGATGTACAGGGTCATACCCCTTGAAAAGGTGTTGCAGGAGGTAAAAGTAAATGTTCTAGGTGGGGAGAGCAAGATAACGCTTCATTCAGAGGACTTCTTTAGGTATGGTTCTTCGAGCCTCCACCCGCGGAGGGAAATGGTTTTGAAACTCACGGAGACGGTGTTAAAGGTTCCCGGCGTAGAGAACGTGTCAGTAGATTTTGCAACAGCCTCAACGGTTGTTACTGATCCGTGGCTGGTTAAAAAGGTGGGCGATATGCTCGGGCTCGGCGAAAGCAATTATTCAATAATCCAGTTGGGAATTGAAACCGCGAGCCCGAGGCTTCTTCAAGTGATAGCGCCCGGTAAGCCGAAGCCGTTCACCCCGGATGAATGGCCTAAGATCGTGGAAGAAGCCATTTCTATTCTCAACGACGCTGGGTGGTGGATCTGCGCTACCCTCATTGTGGGCTTACCGGGCGAAAGCCCCGATGATGTAAGAGCGAACCTAAAGCTCGTTGAAAGGCTTGAACCGTACAACGTGTTCGTGTTTCCACTGCCCTTTATACCGAGCGGTAGTTTGAGGAAGGCGAAAGGTGTATTTACACGCGACTTGCTACCTACACACGATAACCTGGAACTGATATTTGTAGCGGTCTACGACGCCGTAAAAAAGATCAGGAAGCTTTCAGCGAAAATGGTCGCATTCGCTCCGTTGATAATTAAGCAGGTACTTGGAGGACTGCTTTACTTTGCGGCATCCGTGGGGTTGAGAAGATTGCAACGGAATGTACTTGATTTAAGCAGGACGTTCTTGAAACGGCACGCTCCGAGGTAAACACGCATGCCCTACTCACTTCCCGGCAACGCCGACTTCTTTAATCCATAACGAGGGTGCGGCGGCAGGGCCTATGATCTCCAGGTCTTTGCCCACTCCGAGGAGGCCTTTGGATAGCCACTCGTAGATGTTTCCTCCAATGACGACCCCCTTAACGGGTTTCACCACTTTTCCCCGCTCAACGAGCAGACCGTGCGTAACAGTAGCCTTGGTGCTACCCGTCACAGGATCGCTCATCCAGTAACCTATAATCTCGTGAACCACTATGCCCTTAGAGATGTCGCGCACGAAGTCCTCTAGGGAGCCTTGACCTGGATTCACCAGCATGTTTGTAAATCGGGGTGTTGGCGGTGCTGCCGGATACTGCCTGAACCCGTTACCAGTAGGAGCGGTGTTCATCCTTCGTGCCGTGTAGTAACTGTGAAGAATCGACTTAACCACTCCTTTCTCGACCACGGGCTTAGTGGTAGTAGGTACCCCTTCATCATCAAAAGGCGCAGTGCCAGCGGCCATCTCGATGCTCGGGTCATCGGAGATCGTTAAGTCCTCGTTGAAGACCAGCTCACCCAACCTACCCTTTAAGGGACTTCTGTTTTCAAGAATATTTAATGCGGAGAACGCTGGCGCGAGACTATATGTCAGTATTTCACCTACAGTCTCTGGTACCAACACCAAGTCGTAGTTACCCGACTCTATTGGCGAGGCATTCAAGAAGAGGAGCGCGAGCTCCCCGTTTCTTAAAGCCTTGTCTTCGAGCTCCTTGATGTCAAGCTTCCTCTTCCAATATGCAAACGTCTTGTCAGCTATAGCGCCGCCTTTCATCGTGCTGAGTGAAAGCCAGAGTACCACGTTACTACACCTAACGCTTCTCTCGACACCGTGCGAATTGATTACCACGATTCTACTCTCACGTACACTGAAAGACCCCTCTACGACGCTGGCTTTCTCAGCTCCGCTGCGCAGAGGTGGTTCTTTAAACGCATCCATGGCTTGCTCAAGTACCTCAACCAGCTCCTCTTCGCTCATGGCGGCTACTTTATCGTCGTAGCAGGAAACCTGTTTGGTTTCGCGGAGCTCGACGGGGAAACCACTCCAGTAGGGATCTTCCGGCGACGATTTCGTAACAGAGTAGAGCTTTTCGAGTATTTTGTCTACGTCGCCGTCTAAGGTGTTCGTCCTAACACCTCCAATCCTCTTATTGAACGCTCCACGCAGGCCTATATCGTAGTCTTCGCTTACAACGCTATCTATAATCATGTCACTCGCGACGCTGAATTGCTTTGATATGGTGTGAACAGCGTATACCTCCACCTCCGCGAGGCCCTTAGTTACGGCTCTTCTAACTAGTTGTTCGAGTTTGCTTAGCGTTTTAACCACCTCCGATTATGAAACCTCTAACTCTTACGTGAGGACCCCCGTCACCGACCCTTACCGTTTGTCCATCTTTACCGCAACCACCGAATACGCTTGTTCTAACTAGGAGGTCCTTTCCCACCGCATCAACACTTTTAAGGGTTTCGAGTATTAGCCCGGATAGCATGACGCCTTTAACCAGCTTAGCTGGCTCTCCGTTTTCGACGATATAACTAGGTCCACTGGTGAACGTGAATGCCCCTGTAAGCGGGTTCACCTCCCCACCCAGCGCGCCCAGGCCTTTAACGTATAATCCTCTCCTCATATCCCTGATCATCTCCTCGGCACCCCAGTCAAGGGGCTCCATGTACGTGTTCGTTTGGCGTACGAGTACAGGGTACCGGTAGCTCATGACCCTGGCATTACCCGTTGGCTCCCCATCCAGGAGCTTCGCTGTAATGATGCTGTGCAGGAACTCCGTTAACACCCCGTTCTTGACCACGTGGACCTTTCTCTTCGGCGTTCCCTCATCGTCGTAGGGTACAAAGTCCCCTCCATCAACTAGCCCTTCATCGGCTATGGTGACGAGCTCGCTGGCAACTCTTCCGCCTATTTTACCCCGCAATACACTACCACCGGCGAGCACCGTATCGCCCTCCGACGCGTGCCCAAACGCCTCGTGAAGCATTAATCCAACCATGTCGTTGTCGAGAACTATGTCATACTTACCGGGCTTGGCGTGACCCGCTCTTGCCGTGTCTACTACGAGCCTAGCTCTCTCTGAAATCCAATCATCCCACTTAAGGCCTTTAATGAGCTCCCAACCGGCAACGCCAGATTCCTGGTCGTAGAGCGTTTCGTAGGTGCCCTCGACGTGTGCTACCAATCTCGCGGAAACCCCGAGCATTTTCTTCGAGTACTCTACATGGTCTCCATTACTTGAAATATACACTCTACGATCAGCTTCATACCCGTACCTGAGGATAACGCTTGCTACCCCCTTAACGCTCCTAGCCACGCTGTCCATGCTTTTCAGTAACTCGATTTTTTCCGAGAAGTCTACGTCTTCCGGGTCAACGTTAAAGCGCGAAGAAGCCTTACCTTTTAGAGTAGGACGTCTATAGAAGTCCACTTGAATAGAGTGCTTCGAAGAGGCTTTAGCTACCCTGTACGCGCGCAGAACAGCCTCCTTCACACCAGCTTCTTCGAGAGAGTTAGTTGAAGAGTATCCAACGGCTCCTTTAACAATGACCCTCACTCCAATACCTTGGTTACTGTTTATCGATAGTTCTCTAACGACCCCGTTGTCCAACACGACGAGCTCGCTGTAGTACCTTTGAACTCTAGCATCTATGAAGTCTGCTCCGAGCTCATCACGCAGTGTGACGAGGATGCCAGGATCAAGCAAGCCAGACCCCACCGTAATCACTAATAAGCTGAAGTTTATATATGTAATCCGCAAAGTGTAGGGTATGTTGAACACCTTAGTTAAACGGCTAAGTAACGTTGACAGCGCTGTAGAGGAGGTTGAAACATGGACCCTGGAGACTTGGATGACAAGTTATGGGTTTTGAAGCAGTCACTCTTAAAAGTCGTAGTTAAGCTCGGCTTACCTGTCGGCTTAATGCAAGCATTCCGGGTAATTTACAATCTTGTCGACATGTACTGGCTTGGAAACTATAGTACCCTAGCGCTCGCGGGTGTAAGTGTGGCGTGGCCTATCATATTCTTAGTGTTGGCAACCTTCTTCGGCATTTACGGTGCCGGTACCTCTCTAGTGTCCCAGTACTGGGGTGCACGGGAGTACACGAGCTCCCTGAAAGTTGCCGGCCAGCTATTGCTGTTCACCATCACGGTGGGCCCGTTGATATCAGCGCTAACTATAATCAGTACCCCTTACATACTCGTATTGATAAACGCACCCGCCGAAACCAGGACCCCCGCTTACGATTACGTAAGCATTCTAGCTATGGGTGTACCGGTCTTCGGCGTGCTAGAATCCATTACATCGGTTTACATGGCATCGGGCACTCCATTTCTACCGCTCGCCCTTAGGTCCCTGGGAACGATGCTTAACATCGTCCTAGATCCATTACTCATTTACGGCTTACATGGGCTACCGGAAATGGGAGTTGCAGGCGCAGCATTAGCGACCGTGCTTAGTGAACTAGTCGCAGGGACAGCCGGCTTGGTTTACTTCTCGTTAATGGGCGTTAAGGGTATAAAGATGAGTTTTCACCACATCAAACCTGATTTACAACTTTTAAGGCTCATGGCCAAAGTGGGCTTGCCGATTTCAGGAGCCGCTCTCGCGGAAGCATCCGGGTTTACGATGCTAGCCGGTATCATCAGCTTAATGGGTAGTAAGGCGCTAGCCGCGTGGAGCATTGGCGATAGGCCTTTCGGCGTTATAACGATCATCACGGCTGGGTTGCTTACTGCCTGCTCCGTGATAGTCGGCCAGAGCCTTGGAGCCGGGCTACTCGGTAAGGCCAGGGAATCGGCTACGAGAATACTCGTATACGAGGTCATCTTAACATCTCTAATAATCACGCCGCTAATCGCTCTAAGAACGTACATATCTTCGGCGTTCTCGCCGCAAGACATAGAGGTCTCGTCTTACGCTTCAGACTTCATGTTGTACATGGGTATTTCGATAATACCACTATCAATGCTTGAAACGGCAAGGGCCATTGCCAATGGGAGTGGCCACACCAAGCCGGTAATGTACCTGAGCGTCCTTAGACTCTGGGTTTTAAGAAACGTTCTAGCATACGTATTTGGACCCGGCCCGCTCAAAATGGGCGTTAAGGGGCTTTGGATTGGGATGGCTATAAGCAACGTAGTAACCGGGCTAATAGCTCTGACATGGACCATGAGGTATACTTGGTTAAAACCAGTGATAGGTAACACGAACGGTGCCCGGAAAACTAGGATCTAAGCTTATAAGTGTGCTTTTCTATAAATCCTCCATGATGCCGTTGGCGAATGCCTCGGTATCGCTTCACTGGGTTTAAGCCTTCAAGAATCGTAATAGTGTAAGTACATGCTAATACGTGTATAAATGAAAACATTTAAATACTACTTCCCTTCCCTAAGTGGTAAGGGGATAGAGCATTGTCACAAGTAAAGATTGATTGGGGTTCTTTAGCTGTAAAACTCCACAAGTTGTACGGTGGCAAAATAGAAACGGTCGCTAAGGCCCCTATCACGAGGTTCGAGGACTTTAACATCTGGTATACGCCCGGCGTTGCTGAACCGTGTAGAAGAATACAGAAAGAAGGTGAAGACGCGTCTTTTGACTATACTTGGAGGTGGAACACTGTCATAGTTATTAGCGATGGTACGAGAGTTCTAGGACTTGGCAACATAGGCCCGGCAGCTGGTTTACCGGTCATGGAGGGCAAGTGCCTGCTCTTCAAGTACCTTGGTGGAGTAGACTGCTTTCCACTGGTTGTACGTGAGAAGGACCCCGACAAGCTCGTGTACATAACTAAAGCTCTGGAGCCCAGCTTCGGAGGCGTAAACCTGGAGGATATAGAATCGCCAAAATGCTTCTACCTCCTAGAAAAGCTACAAGAAGTGCTGGACGTCCCCGTGTGGCACGATGATCAGCAGGGGACAGCCCTAGTATCCCTTGCCGGCTTGATCAGCGCCCTCAAAATTGTTGGTAAGAAGCTGGACCAGGTGAAAATAGTACTATTTGGTGCAGGGGCGGCAAACATTTGCACGTACAGGTACTTAAAGGTTGCAGGAGCTAATCCCAAGAACATCGTGGTAATAGACTCTCAGGGCGTTCTCTACAAGGAAAGGCCCGATGTGGAAGAGATGAAAACATCTAATCCGTGGAAGTACCAGATCGTGCTGGAAGCGAACGAGGAAAATGTCAAGGAAATACCAGATGCCTTCAAAGGCGCGGACGTGGTCATAGCGGCTTCCCGGCCAGGTCCGGGCGTTATCAAGAAGGAATGGGTTAGGTTGATGAATAAGGATGCAATCGTGTTCTCCGAGGCCAACCCAGTACCCGAGATATGGCCATGGGAAGCGAAAGAGGCAGGTGCAAGAATAGTTGCTACCGGTAGAGGAGACTTCCCCAACCAGATAAACAATAGCCTTGGCTTTCCGGCAGTCTTCAGGGGGGCGTTTTCTGTGAGAGCTAGAAAAATGAGCGACGAGATGTTCTTGGCTGCCGCGTACGCAATAGCACGATACACCGAAGAGACGGGCATTCATGAAGAGAGAATAGTCCCACGAATGGAGGAAACAGAAATGTATGTGAGGGAGGCTATGGCGGTTGCCGAGAAGGCAATCGAACTAGGTTACGCTAGAAGGAAGATCTCGAAATCGGAGCTCGAAGCGGAGATCAGAGAGCTCATCGAAAGGCCCAGAAAAGAGATGGAGGTATTCATTAAAGCCGGCTTAATAACGTTATACCCAGAATACAGAGAGCTAAAAGCTTAAACCTCAAAGGTGCCCGTATTGGCGGGTTTTCAGGAGTTCAGAGACGTTATTGAGAAAGCGGCCATCGAGGCCATCGAGAGAGCGGCTATATACATACCTCCCGACGTGAAGGAGGCCCTCATGAAGGCTTACCGGGAAGAGACGAGCGAGCTGGCCAGGTCTCAGCTCGCAGCGATATTGAAAAACATAGAACTTGCCGAGAAATTCAAAAAGCCTGTATGCCAAGACACGGGATCCATATTTTACTATGTTACGGTCGGCTACGAGTTCCCCGGTTTAAGGGTACTCAAAGAAGCGCTCACAGAAGCGACGAGAAAGGCAACTAAGGTAGTTCCGCTCAGACCGAACACAGTAGATCCGATCACAGGCAAGAATCCCGGTGACAATACAGGTAGGTACATGCCTTACATACACCTAGAACTAGTTGAAGGAGACAAGTTAGAATTCGTCGTTGTACCTAAGGGAGGAGGCTCCGAAGGCGTATCATACCTCGAACTACCTCCACCGGGTGAAGGTGTTAAAGCCATTAAACGCGCCGTGGTAGACGCCGTTTTGAGAGCGGGCTCCATGCCCTGTCCACCGACAATCGTCGGCGTGGGTGTCGGGGGAGGAGCAGACGTAGCCATCTACTTAGCTAAGAAGGCTGCGTGTGTGAGGAAACTAGGTACTACTAACCCGGACCCCACCTTAGACAAACTCGAAAAAGAGCTATATCACGCTCTAAACGAACTAGGCATAGGTCCCATGGGCTTAGGGGGGAAGTACACGGTGCTCGCAGTGCACATAGATTACGCGCACAGGCACCCTGCAGCAATGCCCGTTGCCGTCGCCTTCGTGTGCTGGGCCGTGAGGAGGGCTACCGTAAAGGTGTATCCCGATGGAAAATACGTAGTGGAGCAGTAAGGGGTGTTAGTTATGGTCGAGTATAGGCTCAAAACGCCTCTCTCAGATGAGGATGTCAGAAGGCTAAAAGCCGGGGACATAGTGTACCTCACAGGCGTAGTTGTAACCGCCCGTGACGCTGCACATAGGAGAATGCTAGATTACCTAAAAGAGGGTAAACCGGTTCCAGTAGACTTGAAGGGAGGCGTAATATACCACTGCGGCCCCGTCGTCCAGAAGGTTAACGAGGAATGGAAAGTCGTTGCTGCAGGCCCCACTACGAGTGCTAGAATGGACCTCTACGAAGCCGACGTAATAAAGAACTTTGGCGTGAAAATGGTTATTGGAAAAGGTGGGATGGGCGCGAGAACCGCCCAGGCATGCAAAGAGTACGGAGCCGTATATGTGTACTTCACGGGCGGGGCAGCCGTTCTAGCCGCTAACGCTATAAAGCGCGTCTTAAAGGTGGAGTGGCTCGATCTAGGAATACCTGAAGCTTTGTGGGTTCTCGAAGTAGAGGACTTTGGGCCACTGCTAGTCACGATAGATAGTGCAGGACGTAACATAACGGAGGAAGTCGTGGAGCAGGCTAAGCGTAAGCGCGAAGAAGTGCTCAGAAAACTCGGAGTTGCATAAAGCCATTTTACCCGGTCCCTCTTAATTGCAACAAGTACACCTAGTCCAGGGGTCAAGGCGTGAACAATGTAGAAGAACCGCGCATAGGCGTTTTCGTGTGTCATTGCGGCCTCAACATCGCGGGGACGGTGGACGTGAAGAACGTCGTAGAAGAGGCTTTAAAGCTTCCAAATGTAGTCCACGCGGAAGACTACGTCTACATGTGCTCTGCGCCCGGCCAAGAATTAATTAAGCGCGCCATAGCCGAGAAGAAGCTTAACGCCGTCGTTGTAGCTGCATGCACGCCTACAATGCATTACGAGACCTTTGCGCGGGCAGTCGAGTCAGCCGGCTTAAACAGGTATAAGCTTGAAATGGCAGTAATAAGAGAGCTCTGTAGCTGGGTTCACCCGGACAAGAAGCGCGCTACCGAGAAAGCCATTAAACTCGTTAAAGCAGCAGTAGTAAAAGCGGCTAGGAACCAGTCTTTAGAGCCTGTGAAGGGTAAGGTTACCCGGAAAGCACTCGTAATCGGCGGGGGAATAGCCGGAATAACGGCCGCGCTGGATATCGCTAGTACTGGTATACCGGTTATTCTCGTTGAGAAGAGCCCGACGATCGGCGGTAAAATGGCGATGCTTAGCGAGACCTTTCCCACGCTCGATTGCGCGCAGTGCATATTAACACCTAAAATGGCGGAGGTGGCCAGGCACCCCCTGATCAAGATCTACACCAACGCCGAGGTAACAGACATAAACGGCGTTGTTGGGAGCTTCAGAGTAAGGATTCTACAGCGTGCTAGGTACGTGAAAGTAGAGGATTGCAGGCTCTGCGGGTTCTGTGAAAGAGTCTGCCCCGTCAAGGTACCAAGCGAGTTTAACAGAGGGCTTTCCGAGAGGAAGGCCATCTACATACCCTTCCCTCAGGCTGTGCCCTCGGCCTATGTGATAGACAGAGCTAATTGCAAACACTGGATAGATGGCTGTGACCGGTGCTTAAAGGTATGTCCAACTAAGGCAATAAACTTTGATGACAGCGATAAGCTAATGGAAGAGGAAGTAGGCGCCATAATCATAGCCACGGGGTACGAGGTGTTCCCCGCGGAGAAGCTGAGAGAGTACGGCTACGGCGTGTATAAAGATGTGATAGATTCCTTGCAGTTTGAGAGAATACTATCAGCCGGAGGCCCCACGAAGGGTAACATATTGAGGCTTGGTGATGGAAAGCCCGTTAAAAGGATAGTGTTCATACAGTGTGCCGGTTCAAGGGATGCCAACTACCTCGAATACTGTTCAAAGATATGTTGCATGTTTACAGCAAAACATGCTCTAATATTCAAAGAACGGGTGCAAGAGGGCGTAGTTCACGTATTTTACATTGACATAAGAGCGACGGGTAAAGGCTACGAAGAGTTCGTTAAAAGAGTTCAGGACGAATTCAAAGTCAACTACATACGTGGCAGGGTTAACAGAGTTTACAAAGACCCGGCAACGGGTGATGTCGTAGTCACGGGGTTCGATACGCTAACGAACCAGCCAGTAACCGTTAGAGCAGACTTGGTAGTACTGGCAACCGGGCTAGTGCCGCAATTACCGCGAGATCTGGCATCAAAGCTAAGGATACCGGTTGACAAATACGGGTTCGCGCAAGAAGTACACCCCAAACTAAGGCCTGTTGAAACCGTTACAGGCGGTATCTACGTTTGTGGCGTTGTCCACGGACCTAAGGACATATCGGAGTCCGTTGCGCAGGCATCGGCAGCCGCCGCTAAAGCCATTGCAATGCTTTCCTCGGAGTTCATTACGCGAGAACCACTAACCGCTGTGGTTAATGAGGACCTCTGTAGCGGCTGTAGAGTCTGTATAGGTATTTGCCCCTACGGTGCGTTAGAGCTGGTAGAAGGTAGGGCTAGAGTGAATGAGTTGTTGTGTGAGGGTTGCGGAGCTTGTGTAGTTGCTTGCCCCAATAGGGCTATAGATCTGAAGAATTACACGACTGAACAGCTAGCAGAGATGGTCAAGGCCGTGGTGAGCTGACATGAGCTCGTGGGAACCAAAAATAGTGGCGTTTCTATGCAAGTGGTGTTCGGGGGCGGCAGCAGAACTGGCAGGTGTTAGCAGACTTCTGTACGCGCCGAACGTGACCCCGATCGTTGTACCGTGTTCAGGGCGCGTGGACCCAGATGTCATAGTCAACGCCTTCATGAACGGCGCTGACGGTGTCATTGTGAGTGGATGCCACACGCCATCGGATTGCCATTACATATCAGGTAACTTCAAGGCGTTCAAAAGAGTTTACGTGCTTAAGAAGTTGCTAGAAGATTTCGGCATAGAGCCCGAGAGGCTGAGATTGGAATGGGTTAGTGCCGTAGAAGCTCAAAAACTGAAAGCGGTTTTCGATGACTTCACCTCCACTATAAGAAGGCTTGGACCCCTCAAAAGATGTAATCGAGGTGATTGTAGATGAGAAAACCAACAATTGCAATTGTTCACGGAGCTATATGTGGTGGGTGTGATGTAGCGTTAGCTAATAGTGGCGGCGCGCTATTAAGCGTGCTGGAGAGCTTCGACTTAGCTTACTGGAGCGTGGCGGTTGATGCAAGAGCAACCGAGCTCATGTCCTTAGACAAGATAGACGTGACAATATTCATGGGGGGTATTAGGACCAGGGAAGACGGGGAATTGGCGAAGTGGATCAGGGAAAGGTCTTCCATAGTAGTAGCCTTCGGTAGCTGTGCAGCGTATGGCGGTATTCCGGGACTCGCTGCTTTAATACCACCAAGTGAACTCGTAGATTACGTCAGGGCGACTACTACGACAACTTCGTATGGAAGGGCCGGTGAAGTGCAGCTACCCAAGTTACCGGAAATAGAGACGTACAGAGCGCTACCTGACGCCATTAAAGTGGATGTAGTGGTGCCTGGTTGCCCGCCACCGGTTAAGAGCGTTAATCACCTGGTAGATGTGTTGTTAAAGTACGTTAAAAGCGGGGGGGTGAAAGAGCCTGTAATCGTAGCTGGGTTAAAAGCGCTTTGTGAGACGTGTCCAAGAAAGCCCAAGGAACCCTCCAAGATGCAAATTAACGACGTGAAAAGGATACACGAGGTCAGGATCAGAGAAGACGCCTGCTTCTTGGAGCAGGGCATTTTGTGTTTAGGGCCGGTAACGCGGGAAGGTTGCGATCACAGTTGCATTAAAGTGAACATGCCGTGTACAGGTTGCTTCGGGCCGTTACCCGGTGCAGAGGATGTAGGGCTTAGGTATATTGCAGGAGTGTTAGCACTAATAGCGAGTGACAGGGAAAGGGAGCTCATGGAGCCCGGTCTAGCTAGGGTACTGGACAAAGTCATAGACCGCCTCGGAGTTCTCTACAGGTACACTTTGCCGGGCTCGCGTTTATATAGACTTAGGTTGAGCATTAAAGGTGTCTCTCATGAAGGATAGGAGCATAGTGATAGAACCCGTAACTCGCATTGAAGGAGATGCGAGGATCATCATTACGTTAGATGAAACTGGAAATGCGAGGACCGTACACTATCAGGTACTAGAGCTCAGAGGCTTCGAGGCCTTTTGCCGTGGCCGGTACGCTGAGGAAATGCCACGCATAGCTCAGGCAATATGTGGGGTTTGTAGCACCCCGCACCACCTGGCCTCTGCAAAAGCCGTTGACACGCTATATGGTCGAAAACCGCCGGAGGCGGCGGTGAAAATACGGGAGTTCGTGCACCACGTGTACATGATCGATGACCACCTACTGCACTTTGCGGTAATGGCATTGCCCGACCTCCTCGTGGAGGGCGCGAACACCGTGCGCGGATTCGTTGACATCGTTAAGAGGTATCCCGAAATCGTTAAAAAGCTCATTAACGCTAGAGCGTTAACGAGTGGCATCCTCGAACGGCTTTGTGGTAAGAGCATACACATGCCCATCGCGATACCTGGAGGGGTGTCCAGGAGGCCCAGTAGAGAGGACCTGGAATTCGTCGAGAAGAGGGTAAAGGAGTTAAAGGAGCACATACTGTTCGCACTAGACCTTTTCAAGCACAGCGTGTTAAAGTCGCAGAAAGTTGTAGAGTGCATGAAAGGTGAAGAGTATTCATTGAAGACCTACTACATGGGGCTTGTAGGCACGGACGGGTCGCTGAGCATGTACGATGGTATACTCAAAGTGGTTGACTGGAAAGGCAGAGAAGTGATGACGTTCAAGCCCGAAGAGTACACCAAGTACATTGCAGAACACCACGAGGAGTGGAGTTACTCCAAGTTCCCGTACCTGGTACATGTTGGTTGGCGTGGTTTCGAGGAAGAAAGCACGGTTAGAGTCGGGCCCCTTGCGCGCTTAAATGTGTGCAGTAAGTTACCAACCGAGTTGGCTTCAGAAGAGTATAAGGTCATGAGAGAATTCTTCGGTAATGAAAAAATCGTGAACAACACTCTTGCATATCACTGGGCCCGCCTCATAGAGAACGTGCACGCGTATGAGGTTGTGGAAAGGATTTTAACGGAAAACAGGGACTCGATACTCCGTGACGAGGTCGTTAACTTTGAGGGCAAGCCCTTATACGAAGGCGTAGGCATCGTAGAAGCGGCGAGGGGCGTATTGATACACCACTACAAGGTAGATCAGAACTTCATCGTAAAGGAGGTGAACGTGATAACTCCAACAGCTATAAACAATGCCGCAATAAACACCCAGTTGAGAAAAATAGTTATAGGGAAGGGGACCTTAGACTACAAGGACCCGGACTTGGCTGACCTAGTAGCGAGACTAGAAATGGCCGTGAGGGCCTTCGACCCGTGCAACTCCTGCGCAACTCACACTGCCGGTTCGCACACGGTTAAGTTACTCATTTATGATTCTCGTGGCAACCTCGTCAAGGTAATTTCGTGAGGTGGTCGCGTGTCTGAACTACTAAACCGGGTAATAGAGTATAGCGGTAAAAACCCGTATGCATGCTACCAGTGTGGGATGTGTTCGGCGGTGTGCCCGATGATAAGGTACATGAACACCCCTCCACACGTGATCATAAGGCTTCTACAGATTGGGGCAGAACACGCGGTACTTTCAGCCAATACCCCATGGATTTGCGTGAGCTGTATGAGGTGCGTTGATAGATGTCCAAGAGACGTAGATCCGGGAGAGGTGTTCGAGGCTTTAAGGGTCATAGTTCTAAGGCAGGGTATTGACAAGGTTAAGTACGAAGAGCTCTATGACGTTGAAGAGGCGCCTTCAATGGCCCTCATAGCTACATCTAGAAAGCTTACGGGGTGATACACTGTGAAAGTCCTATATTACCCTGGCTGCACGATCAAGAGGAATGCTGCTGACTACGAGAAGAAGGCTGTGGAGATACTGGGAAAAATTGGTATCGAAGTGCACGAGTTACCTGACTGGTATTGTTGTGGAGTGCTTTACGGTACCGTTAGAGACGACGTAGCCAAGCACATTGGAGGGTTGAGGACGCTTATTAAAGCCCAGGCAGCCTCTAGGATTCATAACACGACCAAGTTGCTAACGCTATGCCCCATGTGCTATAACGTGCTTAAAAGGATAAATGTGATGATCAAGACGCTGCCCGAGAACCTCGAAACGCTGACGCTTTTCATGGACGAGGAAGAACGCTATTCAGTAGCCATAGAGGTAGTACACTTGCTAGAAATCCTGAGAGATCATAGAGATGAGCTAAAGGCGTTAGTAACCAGCAAGCTGGAAGAAGTGGTGGTTGCACCATATTACGGATGTACACTGGTAAGGCCTAGAGAAGTGTCCTTTGACAACGCGGAGAACCCTGAATCGATGGATATTGTTCTAAAAGCCCTTGGCGTAAAGGTCGTAGAGTTTCCGTTCAAGACCGAGTGTTGCGGATCGTACATGACGCTGATCAGCAAAGAAGTCGCGTCTACCAAGCCCATGGAGATCGTAGAAGAAGCAGTAGCTAGAGGGGCTAACACGATAGCCACGGTGTGCCCGCTATGCCATTACAACCTAAGCAGAGCGCTCAAGTTAACTGGTAAAAAGGTGAACGTAAACATCGTATACTTAACGGATATACTATTAAGGGCTCTCGGTGTCTAAAATGCCTTGTTCAAACCCAAGTTTAATAACTCACGCTCCATAGTATTAGAGGGGCTTAATATGGGTTTACGGGCTCAGGCACAAGTAGAGAGCGTCGAGGCTGGTGCCCCCAAGATGATCAGGATATACGTGATGGGTCGTGAATACCTAGTGCCAGAAGGCCTGACTATACTCAAAGCACTGGAATACGCTGGTTTTAGACTTGTACGAGGTGTTGGTTGTAGAGGAGGCTTCTGCGGTGCATGCGCGACTCTCTACAGGAAGCCCGGAGAATACCGGTTGAAGATAGCCTTGGCTTGCCAAAACACCGTTGAGGATGAAATGCACATAGTAATGCTACCCTATACTCCGATACCTAAGACCAGGTACAGGTTAGAGAACTTAAAACTAGATGCTGGTCTGGTGTTCAAGCTGTTCCCGGAAATAGCTAGATGTGTTGCATGCAACACCTGTACCAAGGGGTGTCCTCAAGGACTGCAAGTAATGGACGCCGTACAAGCCGTGAAGCGCGGTGATCTGGCCAGGGCATCCAACCTCGTCTTCGACTGCATTGCTTGCGGGATATGTGCTACGAGGTGCCCAGCGGAGATCAGGCACCCGGAGATATTCCTACTAGTACGCCGGCTATACGGTAAATTCGCCTTACCCAGATCGAGGCGCCTCGAGGAAAGGCTAAAAGAAATAGCTCAGGGCAAGTATATCGTAGAACTTGAAAAACTAAAGAAAATGCCCGTTGATGAATTAAAGAAACTGTACGCTTCGCGTACTATAGAACCTGAAGAATGAGGTGAGACAATGACAGGTTACCCTCCCGGGATCAGGGAGCTGATCAAGTACGTCGAGGAAACGAGACCGGAGAGGCTCAAGAAGCAGTACAGGAGGTTAACACCTGAAGAGCGTGAAAAACTACTAAAGGAATGGCACCCAGACTATAAGCCAGGTACGAGGAGGCAATTAAGGGTCGGGGCCTCTAAAGGCGCTACCGTGTATAACGAGGTTGCAGACCTCTTAGAAGCATGGCCTCTCATCGAGCCTAACGAAATAGACTTAAGCAAGATAGACTACGACGTAGATGTCCTGGTAATAGGTGGCGGCGGTGCAGGAGCCGCTGCGGTGCTCTGGGCTATTTACAGTGGTGTGAGCCCTGACGCCATCCTCTTGGCAACTAAACTCAGGTTTGGGGATTCGAATACGTGCAAAGCACAGTCAGGTATTCAAGCCGCTGACAGGCCCGAGGACAGCCCGGTATTGCACTTCATAGATACCATAGGAGGAGGGCTTTACGCTAACAAGCCGGAGCTGGTTGAGGTCCTCGTGACTGAGGCCCCATATATAATAAAGTGGCTTGAAGACCTGGGAGTAATGTTTGATAAGAACACGGAGGGGGACTTTGTAGAGTACAGTGGTGGTGGCGCTTGTAGGAGAAGGTTGCACTGTGCCCGAGACTACACAGGCTTAGAGTTCATGAGGGTTCTAAAAGATGAAGTACTAAGTTACGGTGTCGAGGTCCTCGAGTACACGCCCGCTGTAGAGCTCCTAGTAGACCCTGAGGATGGAGGCGTCTCGGGCGCCGTATTGTGGAACATGGAAACGGAAGAATACTACGTTGTCAGGTCTAAGGCAACGATCCTAGCTACCGGGGGTGCGGGTAGGGTACACATAGCTGGATTTCCCACCTCAAATCATTATGGCGCTACGATGGATGGAGTTGTCATGGCTTATAGGGTCGGAGCAAAGGTCGTGCACTTGGACACCTTCCAATACCACCCTACAGGCGTGGCATTTCCTGAAGCGATTAGAGGCGAGCTCATACCGGAAAAAACGAGGAGTCTGGGTGCACAGTTAGTCAATGTACACGGAGAGCTATTTGTTTATCAGCTTGAAACGAGAGATGCAGTTGCATCAGCTATCATCAAAGAGTGCGCTGAGGGTAGGGGCATAACAACGCCAACCGGGGCATACGGAGTCTGGCTAGATACGCCAATGATTGAAGAGCTTAGAGGACCCGGCACCATTAAGAAGGCGTTGCCCGCACTCTACAGGATGTTCGCCAGACACGGCATTGACATAACGCAGGAACCCATACTCACGTATCCGACGCTCCATTACCAAAACGGAGGTATCGAGATAGACCCCGCTACACGGGCCTTAAGGCCCGATGGAACGCCTGTGCCGAGATTACTGGCAGCCGGGGAAGTTACGGGCGGTGTTCATGGGAGGAACAGGCTTGTAGGTAACTCGCTTGCAGACATACTAGTGTTTGGCAGAAGAGCGGGCGTTACAGCAGCCAAAATCGTGAAAGAGCAGGCAGTTAAGCCCAGGCTCTCATTCAAGCACTTAGAAAAATTCGTGGAGGAGTTGAAGGCGCTGAACGTACCGAGAGAGCGCAAATCACCCATAATCCTACCAGATTATAGGGGGGAAAGGGCTTTACTAAGATCTCTCAAACTGATCTAACGGGAAAATAAGCTCAGAACTTTTACACATTGACTAATCTCACCTGTTCACGGTTTTCACGCTCGGGAACTCGCACCTCGCCCGCGGAGATCCCGGCACCTTTGCGGGTTGCATGGACGACGGTTAAGCCTGGATGTACTGGGTCCTCATCACCGCCTAGCATCTCTACGCAGCCTACAAGAACAAAAACTCCCTAAAAACGCCATAAGAGGAAACGGCTCTACGACCTCCCGCGTAAGTAAGAATAATTTATAAGTAAATAACTTAGCCTAATAGATAAGGATGTTATATGTTCGGTGAAAAAGTTTATTTTCCCTTCATGGGGATATAGAAATGGGTATAACTCATGATCATCGAGCAGCTTGTCCAGGCGTTAACGGACGTAGCATTGAAGATCATCGCCGCAATACCCGCAGTAATACTCGCACTAATAGTGATCCTAATCGGCTATTTAATCGGTAGCGCAGTGAGAAGTGGTATTAGGCTTTTATTCGACAGAGCGGTATGGAGGTTCCTAAGAAAAACTGTTGTGGGGCAGAAGTTCGAGGAGTACGGTATAAGCATCGGCGACGTGCTGGGAGCGGTTGTGATGGCTATCATCGTGGCCCTTTCAATATTACTGGCAATTAACATGTTAGGTTTCCTCGGCCCCGCAGTAAATATCATAACTTCATTTATCAACCTAGTAATAGGCATCCTAGGAGGAGTAGTTATATTAATAGTGGGCATACCACTGGCGACGCTCGCCGGGGAGTATCTAGCCAGGTTAATAGGATTGGCAATCGGTGAAAGGGAAAAGGAAGGCTTCGTTACAACATTGCAGACTGTGCTAACCATACTATTTGTCTTATTTGTGCTAGGCTTAGCGGTAGCGGTAATGTTCGGTGCGTCAGAACTATTAGCCGGCCTCACAGCCGTGCTTCCATCAGCATTCACAGCCGGCGTAGTAATAATAGTCGGCTACATCGTAGGAGACCTAGTTAGCAGAATGGTTAAGGTAGTCATTGAAAGACTTGCAAAGCCGCTTGAGGCGACGGATATTGGCGCAGCAATAAAGGCTACGGGCTTAGATGCCCCAGGCCTAATAGCCGGATTAGTAAAGGCCCTCATCGTGGTTATAGCAATAACTGTGGGTCTTGGGATGATCGCCGTTACGGGAATCGCGGCAGAGATTCTCGGAGCAGTAACTTTCTACTTGCCGAGGATCTTCGGGGCCCTCGTAATCCTGATACTAGGTCTACCTCTGGTTTTAATACTATCCAAGTACATTGGTAAGGTGTTTAAGGCGGTAGTTAAAGAAAAGTACGCTGTTCTCGGAGACCTCGTAGAAAACCTGGTAGCAATAGGCCTGGTAGCAGTGTTCATAACCATAGCGCTGAACGTTGTAGTGTTGCCGGGTAACTACGTGTATTCTTTCATAATCGGTGCTGTTATAATCGCACTCGGCGTCATAGTAGTCGATACCGTTGTTAGCTTGTTAAAGGAGACATCGCCACTATTCGCCAGGTTCTTACCGCTACTCGGAGCCGTGTTCGTCTTCATAATAGTCTACGTAGGGCTAACGACAATACTATCGCAAATACCGGGCGCCATCGAAGTACTAAGAGTAGTCGCATACGGCATAGCCGGTGCCGTTGTATTACTAATAATACCAGTACTCTTCTACCTGGTTAGAGTAGCGCTTAAAGAGGCTGCTGAAGTAAAAACATCATGATGAAAAACCAGTACCATTTTTATCCTCCCCCTTATACCCCCCAACCTCCTTACCGTAGCGAGCCCGGTAGCTTTAAGCTCCTCGGAGTAGTTGCCAAGCCCTCCACGAGACACGGTGAACGCGTTTACCAGATCACGTTAGGGAAAACTACTTCTTGAACTCACTTAAAAACATTTTAGCACCCTCCATTAAGAACTTCGTATCATGTGCTAGCGATATGAAGTTGTAGCCCAATTCCACGGCTTTACGGGCAATGCTGAGCGTGTGTGCCATTAACCCGGTTAGCTTCCTGTACGTCTTCGCGCGTCTTGCAATATCAGCCAGCGTGTCGATGAACTCCTCGCTCTCAATTTTGCCGTACATACCGAGCGAGGCGGAAAGATCTGAAGGTCCCACAAACACGCCCGTAATGCCTTCAAAAGAAACAATTTCCTCCAGGTTCTCGTAGGCTCGCCCTCGAGGGAGCACTACCACTCTCGGTGGGCAATTACTCCGACCGCCCCGTAAGCGGGGTGCATTCTCAAAGGGGCGGGGGATCAGCGCTTGGTCCCTTCATACTTAGTTAGTTTTCTTGGTGGGAGTGGAGCTAGGCTTGGAGAACAAAGCACATTCCCGGCTACATGTCGAGTACATTAGAAGGCGCTCCGGCATTTCAACATTAACCCTTTAACGACGAATAGTACCGTTAAGTAGCTTGCGGTTAATTACTCTCGATGAAAACACCTATGAACGGGGTAAATACCCTCGCTACATTTTAGCAATACTTGGTGTTGGGGGTGAAGACGGCCCTGATCACCGGTTACAGCTATTATGGCAAGTACTGGTTTAACCCGAGTGGTGAGGTAGCGAAACTGCTAGATGGTTCGGAAATATCCGTGTACAGGGTTAAGTCGCTTGTGTTACCGGCGTCTTTCAACTCAGCTAGGTCTACTCTCCAAAAGGTACTGGAAGAGCTTAAGCCAGACTTTGTATTGGGGTTAGGGTTGGCGCCTCTCGCTAGAATGCTCGAAGTGGAGCTCGTGGCCGTGAACTACGTATACTTCACTCAACCGGACGTAAATGGGGTTAAAGCAGAGCTGGAAAAAATAGATCCTCGGGGCCCCCCAGTAGTTTACACAACTCTACCGGTCGAAGCAGTCGTGAAAAAGTGTAAGTCGCAACGAGGATACCCGATTAAGCCTAGTTTAAGCACTGGCTTGTATTTATGCAATGTTGCGGCGTACATGATTATGAGGTACGGGCTGGAACGCCGCGTGCCAGCAGGATTCGTACACATACCCCCCTCAACCGTTAACATGCTTAGACGCGAGTCGGAGTTCGGCACCCCACTTGAGGAAATCGCCGACACCGTGAAGTGCATTGTCGAGGCCTCTACCGGTGTCGCATTTGAAGATTAAAGGCATACACTATGGTTTGACGCTACTATACTCTTATCTGCTACCAGTAATAGATGTGGAAGAGACGAGTTATGGATTTAAGTTCAAGTACGTAGTGGGCTCCGCGGCGGGCCTCCAATGCGTGTTCAGGGAAGGTATCCTTGAAACGGAGTGTACGATTAACTCCTCGAAGCACAGTTTAGTGGAACGGCTACTCGGACTTGATAGGCATGCCCTATTCATGGAGCTTTGCAAGCTACTCGGACTCGATAAGTGCGTGGCAAGTAGCATTACGCTAATGCACGAGCCAAGCTACAAGAAGTACGTAGCCTACTCAGTATACCTGTCTAGGAACACCGACTACTACATTAACACAGTACAGTGGGTGAGGGGCTTAATAAGCAGAGGCGCTATTAAGTCAACGTCGTACATTGCACGGGAATTTAACAACGTGAAGCACCAGGTAGACTACGTACTTGGAAGAGGTGATGAGCCTTTACGTGAAGCTATCGGGTTAATGAGCCTACGCGGATTCGGTGTAAAATTGGCAAAGGCCTATCTACTGCACGCGTATGGGTTAACTGAACACGCGCCAGTAGATAGGCATTATGCGGAGTTTCTCAACGTGAAGACTGCGAGTCCCGCGAAAAGCACTTGTATAAAGTTTTCATTAAGATGTAATGTTTGCACGAGGCACTGCCCCTACTCGTACTCTACCAGGAGCTATGGGGTGTTCAACGGTGTGTTGCAATCACTAGTGTACATTTATGGGAGACTAGTACTCGGTAGGAGAAGTAAGCTGGAGAAGATACTAGTAAAGGATGCGCAGTATTACGCTGACCAGCTCGAGAAGCTGTTATCGTACTCGAAACTCTTAACGGGAAGGCTGTATAAACCCTGTTCCGATCGGTAGCGGGTACTAACTATTATAGCGTGCTTTACATAACATAGTGTAGTGGAGTAAGGCATGCCTGGTTTAGACCCCTTCAAACTCACGGAGCTCGTAGAAAAGCACGTAACCAGGAGAACTAGTACTGGCATTGAGAGACGGTACTACAGGTTTCGTGGCGGTAAGTGGTATGGTGGTGTAGCTACCGGCGACGTTGTAGGGTGCAATTTAAGGTGCAAGTTCTGCTGGAGTTGGAGGTACAGCTATTATGTCGAGAAAGGCCAGTTTCAGTCACCGGAATCTGCATTTAATAAACTCATTTTAATCGCAAACAGGTACAGGTATAGGTACCTAAGGCTCAGTGGTGGTGAGCCGACAATAGGGCTAGACCACTTATACAGGCTACTAGAGTTAGTTGAGGACACGAGACTCTATTTTATACTGGAAACAAACGGACTACTAATTGGTAGAAATGCTGACGATGCAGGAAAACTAGCAAAATACAGCAAGCTCATAGTAAGGATTAGCTTCAAGGGTTGTACACCCGAGGAATTTGAGTACTTGACGGGGGCTAAGAGTGAGCACTACGAATACCAGTTTCTTGCACTCGAAAACCTTTACAGCTCCGGGTTAAAACCATGCAAAGACTTTTATCCTGCCGTAATGCTCAGCTTCAGCTCCGGCGAATCATATGGCTCATTTAAGAGAAGACTCGCAGAAATACATCCATCCTTAGTAGAGTGTATTGATGAAGAGTACGTTATACTGTACCCGCACGTAAAGGAGCTTTTAAGAAAGAACAGGTTAATGCCGAGAATAGCCTATGATCCCAGTGGCGTGCCCGACTTCATGATCTAAGCAAGGGCGCGGCGTGCCCCACGCTTTCACGCAAGGCCCTCTCCGTGACAGTAGCGGTACTACTAAACTAGAACACATTTTAAGGAAAGGGGGTATAACTACTGGTTCTAAACCGTTGGTTTCAGGTGTTACCGGGGTTTCAAATCAAGCATTACATGAAGTACTCTGCACAGCGTATTTATATACCCCCAGTAAGATACGCTTAAGCATGGACAACTATTTAGGTAAATTCAAAATCAAAGAAAAGCTGCCCCCAGGGCTAATCCTTAGCCATAGTAGTGCGTTTGTTTCCTGTTCCTTGGGGAGCGCGGAGCGATAGGTTTATAAACCCCCTCTTCCATAACTACTTATTTTGGGTAAATTTATCTAACTGATCGGATCTACTTTTTAATCAATTATTTAAATTTTTAAATAATACTAGCTTATAGCGAATCACGATCTTTTAACTGCGTATATATATAAAGCTTTAAAAATACATAGGAATATATACTTCAACATGTTTTAAAGGTGTTATGAATGGATCTTCTAAGGTACTATTCGGGCAAAAGTAAAACTCTTTACTTAATTAAAGATCAGCCCCACCTACTACTTATGAAATTCGAAGATACCGTGACAGCTGGAGACGGGGCCATAAGGATGAATGCGCCGGGCAAGGGCATTGTTTGTGCTAGAACAAGCGCGTTTTTCATGAATCTACTCGAAAGGCACGGCATTAAAACGCACCTTGCTAGCTACGATGGAAGCGACTCTATGTATGTTAAGAAACTGAAGATCGTTCCCGTGGAAGTAATTGTAAGAAACTATGCCTACGGGTCTCAACTTAAGAGACTACCGTTACTTAAAAAACTGCAGGCGTTAACACCTCCGGTAGTAGAGTATCACTACAAGGATGATGCGTTACACGACCCTCTAATACTGCGCGAAGATGTGGTTCACTCGGGGCTTTTAACGAATAAGCAACTGGCAGAAATCGAGGAGCTTGCTTTAAGAATAAACGATAAGTTAAAGGAATACCTTACCGGGCTAAACCTCAAATTGGTCGACCTTAAATTAGAGTTCGGGTTCGACGAGCAGGAAAATGTCATCCTAGGAGACGAAATTACGGGAGACACTATAAGGGTTCTCGACGAGCAGAACAATCACTTAGATAAGGAGATCTTTAGGCAGACAAGAGACGTAAAGCTACTAATGAGCAGGTATATAGAGCTAGCTAGAAGGGTTGGAGTAGACCTTTCCGGAGTAAACTCTTCTTAGCCATGTACGCTACCAGGTTGCACTCGTATGGTCGCTGGGCTTCTTTCCATACTTCCCTTCGATTACCACTCTTGGAATATTGCACCGTTTATAAAGTACGGTAACTTGGCGCTTCAGCACCGAGGAGATAGTAAAATACTGTATTGCTATAAAAATGGGGACGAAATAGCGTGTTCCGAAGGCGAGCCCGAAGAGAACGATAAAATACATGGACCCGGAATAGCGGTGAAAACCCCGGAGAGTCCGTTAAATTACTACTACGAGACTTGCGCAAAGGGTCTTAAAATCGCACTGGTATACGATAGAGAATCGAACACCGTTGAGGAGTTCGCTTCAAAACTGGTAAGTTACCTGGATGGGCATCCAAGACACCTGAGTAAACTCGTCAATGAATATAGCAACGAGGACTTACCATCACTCATGGCGTTAACCGGTAGAGGGGAAATTCTGGTTCTAAGGTCCCCGAGCGGGGTGAGCCCCGTATATGTAGGTGGTTACGGGTTTGACCTGTTAATAGCGGCATCCGAGAGCTCGGCGATCGAGATATTGGATGGCGAACCACAAGCACTACTCAACCCGGGGGAACTACTCTACGCGTCCGAGAAGCTGACAAAGGTCTATGCTCCTGAAACTAAGCTACAAGGCTCCATGTGCATTTTCGAGCCCTTGTACTTAATGAGGCCTGACTCGGCGATCGGTAACGTATCGGTATACGAGTTTAGGAAACTACTTGGATACGAGCTCGGCAAAATGCTTAAACACGATGTAGACTTCGTAGTGGGCGTCCCCGAGACGTCTTACGTCTACGCCTTAGGAGTTTCCCAAGTACTAGGCAAGCCAATGGAGATGGGCTTCATACCGACACCTGGAAGAGCAAGGTCGATGCTTCGGAAAAGCGGCCTTGATAGGGTTATCGCTATACACTTGAAGATGAACCCGGTAAAGAACCTGCTTGAGGGTAAGCGCATAGCCCTAATAGACGACAGCATGGTGACAGGTACAACCATAAAGGTCGTATCTCAGCTCTTGAGAAACAAGGTCGGCGTAAAGGAGATACACTTAATGATAGCGAGCTCTAAGCTCCTGAAGAACTGCCCCTTCAACTACATGCCAATAAATGAACGTTTACTCATATCCCTTAACTTAAAGGATAGCGAGGTCGTAGAGTACCTGGAAGTGGACAGCGTGACCTGGCTAGACCTAGACGTACTTGAAGCTGTGTCACGGCGCTGTAACTTAAAGCTCTGCGGGTATTGCTTGGGAAAGCCTGTACTGGGTGTCCGTTAGTGAGGGTTTTGATAATAGGTTCAGGTGCACGTGAACACGCTATTGCGAAACTCGTGCTTAAGAGTACCCATCCAGTGAGAATATACTCGCTCTCGGACTACGCAAATCCAGGTTTGAAGAGAGCGTGCGAGATAACTGGAGGTGTGGTCTTCCTGGGGAAAACCACCAGCCCTTACGCCGCCCTTAAGGCGGCAGAGGAGTCTTCGCCGGACTTGATAGTCGTGGGCCCCGAAGAGCCGCAGTTCAGCGGGGTGGTCGACGCGCTGAAGGATAGGGGGTTCGCGGTGTTCGGGGCAACGAAAAACCTAGCCAGGATAGAGCAGAATAAGGTCTATGCGAGGAGCTTCATGTGGAAACACAACATCCCCGGCAGGCTCTTCTTCCAGGCATTTAAGAGCCTCGAAGAAGCGGAGGAATTCATGAAGTTTTCCGGTGACGTTGTGGTGAAGCCAGCAAGACAGGTTGGGGGTAAGGGCGTTAGGGTGCTGAAAGACACTAAGGCGTATTTAAACAAGAGCGAGGTGAAGCTGAGCGCTACTGGTAGCATAATGCGCGAAATAGAAAGGTACGAGGACATTGAGTACAAAATCCTCGTTGAGCAGAGAGTTGAAGGCGTCGAATACACAGTCCACCTGATCACGGACGGAACGGCCTACGTCGCATTACCCGCTATACAAGATCACCCTCACGCTTACGACCACGATATAGGCCCCGAGACGGGTGGAATGGGGTGCATAGCCGGGCCGGGCTGGGTGCCCCCCTTCCTGACCATGGAGGAATTCAAGAGAAGCGTCTCAATAGTAGGCGAGGTTCTCGGGAAGCTTGCAGAGGAAGTGAGCGAGGCATACACTGGCGTCTTGGCCGGGCAGATGATGCTGACCTGGGTGTGGGGCCCCACGATCATAGAATTCTACAGTAGGTTTGGAGATCCCGAAATCTCCGCCCTCCTTCCCATACTAAAATCAGACTTTTTGGAAGTACTTGAAAAAGCTGCATCGAGGAAGCTGAGTAGTGTAAAGCTGGAAATAGATGAAAGCAGAGTAGCCGTAGTGAAAGCGATCGCCCCCGTGGGTTATCCAGTTGACAGGCATAGCGCTCAAGGACACCCGGTAACAGTAAACGAGGCAGGCATTGCCGAGCAGGGGTGTGACGTAGTGTACGGTAGTGTAAGCTTGGAGAACGGCAAGCTGATAACGATGGGTTCCAGGATCGTTGAAGTGATTTGCGGTGATGAGTCCTACGAGAAGGCGTATATCAAGTCCGAAAACTCGATGCAGTTCGTGAACACGCTAGACGGCTGGCCACTTTTCCATAGAAGCGATATCGGCTCCCCCGAACTAGTTCAGAGGAGAATGCAGGTGGCCGAGAGAACGAGAAGAGTATACAAGTACAGGGAGGAACGAGGCCTTCTCGGAAAGCTGTACGTGTGGTTACCGTCGAAGGGGCTAGTCTCGAACCCGCTGATCATGCTTATGGGTGGGTACCATGAACCCTAGAACTAGTTTACCTCTAACCTCCATATACAAACCAGTAAAGTTTTTACTACTAGGTGGAGGGGAGCTTGGAAAAGAAGTCGCGATAGAGGCAGCCCGGCTCGGAGTAGAGGTTGTTGTCGTAGATAGGTATGATAACGCGCCGGCAATGCTCGTCGCGCAGAGGAAGTATGTAATAGACATGCTGAACTACAATGCGCTGAAGTCTATAGTGTACCGTGAAAACCCGGACGTAATAGTACCTGAAATCGAGGCGATAAACGCGGACGCCCTCGTAGACCTCGAAGAAGAAGGCTACTTCGTTGCGCCGAACGCGAACGCGGTGAAAATAGCAATGAATAGAGTTGAACTGAGGAAATTCGCGCACGAGGTGGTCGGGTTGCCTACCACGAGGTACGCCTTCGCGGAATCGCCTGAAGAAGCGGTAAACGGTTGTGAGAAGGTGGGCTATCCATGCATCATCAAACCCGAAATGAGTAGTAGTGGTCACGGGCACGTAAAGATAACCGAACCCAGTAAAGAGGGTGTTGTAAAGGCGTACGAATACGCGATCGCCCATGCCAGAGGTAAGGGCAGGAAGGTGGTAATTGAAGAGTACGTTAATCTCGAAACAGAATTCACTGTACTAACCTACAGGTACCTGGGTACAGGCGGGAACGTGGTAACAGATGCCTGCGATCCGGTAGAACATTGGAGGTACGGGGAATACCACTACATAGAGTCATGGCAGCCGTCTCCGAGGCCTAAGGAAGTGCTAGAGGTGGCAAGAAGCATTGCCTCGAAGATAGTCAACGCGCTTGGGGGTCTTGGCATTTTCGGCGTGGAGATCTTCCTGACAAAAGAGGGAAGGGTATTGTTCAGCGAGGTGGCCCCGAGGCCTCACGATACCGGGATGGTGACCATGGCTACCCAGGAACTGAGCGAGTTTGCAATACACGTTAGAGCATTACTCGGACTACCCGTGCCTAAGCCGCGGATACTAACGCCTGGAGCCAGCATAGCTCTCTACGTAGACGAGGACTCTAAGTGGAATTGCGTTCTCGAGGGGGTATACAAGGCCCTTGAAACACCCGGTGTTGATATCAGAATCTTCGGTAAGCCTCAAACGTACAGAGGGAGAAGGATGGCAGTAATACTGGCTAGAGGTACTACGGTGGAAGATGCATTGAATAAGGCTAGGAGTGCAAAGAAATTACTGCAACCAAAGTGCACATGGTGAAGGCCTTGGTATTATATAATGTCGGGGTAGTAGTGCGCTACAAGAGGGAGTTAAGAGATCCGGAGAGCGAGGTAATATACAAGGACCTCATCCTAAGGAAAGGATACAAATCAGTGAAGAAGCTCGAAGTGGGCAAGTTCTTCAATATGTGGATTGAAGCCGGTTCACCCGAAGAGGCGATCAACACCGTTAAGCACATGTGTAAGGAACTCAGACTATACAATCCCGTCGTGCAGGAAATCGAGGTGATGCTTCGTGGCGAGAGTAGCAGTAGTTAGTTTTCCTGGAACAAACTGCGACGAAGATGTTGTTGTCGCCGTACACGAAACGACCGGCCTTCACGCAGAAGTGGTGTGGTACACGGAGTATAAGGCTGGAATCTACGACGCCACGATCCTTCCCGGGGGGTTTAGCTATGGAGACTGGTTACGCGCCGGAGCAGTTGCAGCTAGAACAAAGACGATAGACGAGCTGAGAAAGGACGTGGAGAACGGAACTCCCGTTCTCGGTATTTGTAATGGCTTCCAAATACTCGTAGAAGCGGAGCTCTTACCCGGCGCGCTACTAGCTAATGAAAGCGGTAGGTTCATATGTAGATGGATTAAGACAAGGGTTAAAAATCCCAAAGGGCCGTGGCTAAGGCTCGTGAAAGACAACCAGGAAATACACATGCCAGTTGCGCACGGTGAGGGAAGGTACTACATACACGAAGAAGAATACGCTAAAATAATAGCCAGTGCAAGCCCGGTAATATATTACCTGGAAGGCAATAACCCTAACGGAAGCGTACACGACATAGCTGGTGTAGGAAGCGCCAACGGGCAGGTTCTAGGGCTCATGCCCCACCCCGAAAGGGCTAGTAATAGGAGCCTGGCACCACGCGGATTCACCGCCAACGGGCACCTTCTCTTCAAAAGCTTAGAGAAAAGCCTCAAAGAGGGGTGGTAAATACGCCACTGAACGAGAAGGAAGTAGAGGAGATTAAGAACATTCTCTCGAGAGAACCCACGATAGAAGAGCTAGCAATGTTCGAAGCGCAGTGGAGCGAACACTGCTCCTACAAAAGTAGCAGACCATTGCTGAAATTACTACACACTAGAGGAGATCACGTGCTCGTGGGCCCGGGTAGAGATGCGGCGGCTGTGGAAGTATACCCGGATACGGTGGTGATCTTAAAAATAGAAAGCCATAACCACCCCTCAGCTGTCGAACCCTATAGCGGCGCGGCAACGGGTATTGGAGGCGTAGTGAGGGATGTCCTAACACTAGGCGCCAAGCCCATAGCGTTGCTCGACCTACTGTACATGGGTAACCCCAAAGACCCCCATGCTAACTGGTTAATAAAAGGCATAGTGAAAGGCATAAGTGACTATGGTAATAGAATAGGGATACCAACGCTTGCCGGCGATACGTGGTTTGACGATGCATTCAATAAGCAACCACTCGTAAACGTTGGTTGCATAGGCTTAGTAAGCAGAGACGTGTTGATAGCTGTCATAAACACCTCGATCGAGGACGGCGACCTTGTAGTTGTATACGGCAATCCCACGGGCAGGGACGGCCTACTGGGAAGTAGCTTCGCTTCCAAGGCGTTGAGCGAAGATGTCTCCAAGGAAATAGGCGCGGTCCAAATAGGTGATCCGCTGACCGAGAAGCTACTAATTAACGCCACATTAGAGCTCATTAAAAACAGCGTAGTTAAGTTCGTTAAAGACCTCGGTGGGGGTGGACTCACGACAGCGCTTAGTGAGACGCTAGCAGAGTTTGATAGGGGAGCCGAAATAGAGCTCACGCGCTTACACCTCAGAACAAACCTTACGCCGCTCGAAATACTAGTGTCCGAGAGCCAGGAGAGAATGCTCGTTATCGTGTCTCCCGACAAGCTAGATGAGCTAAAACGAGTCCTAGAAAAGTACGAGTTAAGGTTTTCAGTAATAGGTGTAGTTAACAAGACCGGTAGGCTAAGGGCTTACTACAATGGTAAACTAGTAGCAGATGTACCTGTCAAAGAGCTGGCTAAGCCGCGCAGTATAAGGCGTGAATCGGAACCCCCGCCTGAAGCACTGAGAGGATTGAAGCCTGTTTACAATTTACCGCGGGTAAGCCTTGAAGACGCGATTTTAAAGGTGTTCTCCTCCCTTGCCATCGTGTCTAGGAAATGGATCTACGAGCAGTACGATCACGAAGTCGGCGTTAGAACGGTTATAAAGCCGGGTCTTGGCGATGCCGCGGTGCTCAGGGTAAACCCAGAAGACAAATACGACTTACGTGGCATAGCGGTTAAAGGTGATGCTAACCCGAGATATACGAGCTTAGATCCCTTCAACGGCGCTGCCAATGTCGTGTGTGAGTGCTTCAGGAACCTGGTAGCGGTGGGCTCTACCCCATTAGCATTCGTAGACGAGGTTAATGCTGGTAACCCGGAGAAACCGTGGCACTTCTGGTACTTCGAAATGATGATTAAAGGCCTCTCCTGGATTACCAGCGAGTTAAACACGCCGGTAGTAGGTGGCAAGGTAAGTTTTTACAATGAAGATGCGCGTGGTGTGCAGGTCAAGCCGACGCTCACTGTTATAGGGGTAGGCAGAATCGATGACGTGTCTAGGGCAAAAACATTCGACTTTAAGTCCAGCAATTCGTTAATACTCGTTGCAGGGACAACCTACCCGGAGCTCGGCGGCTCTGAATTCCTAAAATCGCTGTTCAACGTGGAGGAAGGAGAAATACCTAGACCTAGACCCCTCAGCGAGCTAAGGGCATTTAACCTTGTAAGAGAACTCGTGGAAGAGGACCTCGTGATCTCGGTACACGACGTGGGAGTGGGCGGGCTCATAACGGCATTGCTGGAAATGAATGTTACCGGGAAAATAGGAGGAATAGTGGAGGTCTCTGCTATTCCTCACAATGGCTGTGACATCGTAGAGCTATTATTTTCCGAGACGCAAGCGCGCTACATACTAGAAATAGATCAAGGCGCACTGGACGAGGTGAAGAGGATTGCCTCTAAGCACGGTGTTGAAATAGGTGTAATTGGAAGGACATTGGATACCCCGTGCGTTAAAGTGATGAACAGGTCAAAGGAGATAGCTAACCTAGATCTTGGCGGCCTGGTTGATACTTACTACAACAAGCTAGTAAGAGAAATGGAGGAGTTGTAGGATGTGCGGTATCGTCGCCGTTTATGGTCCAAGAGATTACGTCGGCACGTTTTTCACCCTTATAAAAATGCTGATAAATCTGCAACACAGAGGTCAAGAAGGCTTCGGTATTAGTGTACTGCATAAAGACGGCTCTTTCCGGGTAATCAGAACTACTATGACTCCCACCCCGTACCTCGACAGGTATAAATTCAAGCTCACAAATTCACTTAGCGGCGTGGACGCTGTTGGTGGAGTAGCGCATACAAGGTACTCCACCACCGGCGTATACGATTACCCGGTTCAACCAGTACTCGTTAAGGCCCCGAAAATGAAGTTCTCGCTAGTATTCAATGGGACTATAACAAACTACGTCGAGATACTGAACAATGTGAGGGAGGAAAGAAGAAGCGTAGAATACACACCGGTGAATAGAGGGTTGAATGATGCCGTGGCGTTGTCACTACTCATGAGCAGGTTGATGGCCGAGCATAAGTACGATGTGGTAGAGGCCATGAAGGATCTGCCGCTCCACGTAACGGGAGCGTACAACGTTATCGTTTTTACGAATGAACCAAGGTTAGTTGTAGCCAAGGATCCCCGCGGATTCCACCCACTAGTATACAGCTACAAGGATGGTGAACTCTATGTCGCATCCGAAAATATCAGCCTAGAAGTGATGGACTTAACCAAGTGGTTCGAGGTTAAACCCGGTGAGGTGCTATCTTATGATGGGCATGGTCTCGAAGCGCACTACATGAACGCAACCGTAGAAACCACTCCCTGCGTCTTCGAATACATATACTTCAGTAGGCCTGACACCACTTTTAACGATGTAAGCGTGTACGAGGTGAGGTTTAGGATGGGCAGGTTGCTTGCTGAAGTAGCTCCCGTAAACGCCGACGTGGTGGTGCCCATACCCGAGGGTGGTAGGATCATAGCCTTAGGTTACAGCAAGAAGACCGGGATCGAAGTGCACGAGGGCTTGATCATAAACAGGTACCTTGGGAGGGGCTTCATAGTGTCACCTGCACGCCGGGAAGCCGTTACTTCGTTAAAATACGGAATTGTAGGTGACGTAGTGAACGGTAAACGGGTAGTTTTGATAGATGACTCCATTGTGAGGGGAACTACATTGAAGCACCTGATCAAGAGGCTGAAAGAGCGGGGTGCACGCGAAGTTCATGTGAGAATAGCATCTCCACCTTTCAAGTGCCCGTGTTTCATGGGCATAGACGTCGCCTCGACCAGAGAACTAATATATGATACAAGTGGTGGCGAGGTGGCCAAGGAGCTGGGAGCCGACAGCGTTGTGTATAATACGCTAGACAACGTCGTTAAAGCGGTTGGGTTACCCAGTGTCTGTCATGCGTGTTTTTCATGTAACTATCCGTTCCAAGTCAAGCAAGACTGGTTCAAGGTCTTCGAGCAGAGGTGTTGTATTTGAAGTACTCCGACGCCGGCGTTAACCTCGACGTGCACAGGTTAATGCACAGAGTGGCTAGGGATACCGCTACGAGGCTCTCCGAGTTAACCGGTATTCGCATCAAGAACATGGAAGGATATGCTCCCTCAATAAACTTTGGAAACGTGGAACTAAACATCCACGTTGACGGGGTGGGTACAAAAACCCTGGTATTATTGAAAACCGGAAAGATGAGAACAGCCGGCTGGGATTGCGTTGCGATGAACGCTAATGACGTTGCTTGCGATGGATTTAAAATACTGGCGTTATCAGACTACATAGCCCTGGAGTCATCGAATCTGGCACTATTTGAAGAGGTAATGAAGGGTATTGAGGAAGCACTCGTACAGATTAAAGCCCCGCTCCTTTCAGGCGAAACGGCAATAATGCCGGGACTAGTTAAGGGCATTGACGTTGTCTGCATAACGCTTAGTTATAGGGAGAAAGAACGCGCTAACAGGGCAGAATCGGGTGACGTAGCGTTAGGTGTGAGCAGTAGTGGCTTGCACGCAAACGGATATAGTCTGGTTAGAAAAATAGTTGAAGAGAGGCTGGGTGGAGACTACACCGCAGTGGTCAACGGAATCAACCTGGGAGAAGAGCTATCAAAGCCTACTGCCCTCTACTATAACCTAGTTCACGAGCTCAGGGAGAAGGGCCTCATAACGGCTGCCGTACACATAACAGGAGGGGGATGGAGTAAGCTCAAAAGGGTACTGGGTGAGACGCTGGACTTCGAACTAGAACCGCCTGAACCCCCCTCTATATTCAAGCTCCTGATCGAGAGCGGTGATGTGCCCGTAAGTGAAGCCTACAGGGTTTTTAACATGGGTATAGGTCTCGTACTGTTTACAAAACCACACACGCTACAAACAGTTGCCGGCATCGTCGAGGGCCACGGCTTCGAACCTCACGTTCTGGGAACGGTTAAGCCCGGTTCCGGGAGAATCGCGATTAAGCCTTCATGGGCTCGGGGTGAAATCGTTGAGTTCTAGATTCCAGGCTCGTGAGGTAGCGAAGAGGTACGACTTAAGTAAAATATCAATCGCAACAATAGCAAGCCATTCCGCATTAGATGTATTTGACGGCGCAAAGGATGAGGGCTTTTACACTATAGCGGTATGTCAGAAAGGGCGCGAAAAGACGTATACAAAGTACTTCTCAACAGTCGTAGACGAGACACTAGTACTGGAAAAGTTCTCCCATGTAGTTGACAAGGATGTGACGGAGTACTTGAGGTCGAAGAACGCAATTTTTGTGCCAAATAGGAGCTTCGCTGTTTACGTTGGTTACGATAACATTGAAAACTGCTTTCCGGTACCGGTACTCGGTAATAGATGGCTTCTTCGTTACGAAGAGAGAACTGGCGAGAAGAACTATTACAGGTTACTAGATGAGGCCGGGATCAGGAGACCCAAGACCTTCAAGGATCCCGTCGAGATCGATAGACCAGTCATCGTAAAGGTACCACACGCCACTAAGAGAGTTGAAAGGGGCTTCTTCATCGCTGTCGATAAAGACGACTTCACCAGGAAGACTAGGAGGCTGGTCGGGTCAGGTGTAATAAGGGAGGAGGACCTGCAACGTGCATCGATAGAAGAGCTAGTGCTAGGAGCAGACTTCAACGTGAACTTCTTCTATTCCGTGGCGTACAAGAGGCTGGAGCTGATCAGCATAGATAGGCGGATACAGTCAGATCTAGCGGGCTACCTCAAACTACCGGCAGATGTACAGCTAGAACTAAGCAAGTACTTTGACGTAGAGATGATCGAGGTGGGACACGAACCCGTCACAATAAGGGAGAGCCTCCTAGAGAAAATACTCGAAGTAGGCGAGAAATTCGTAGAGGCCACGAAGAGACTAGAGCCTCCCGGCATCATCGGCCCGTTCACCTTGCAGTTGATGATCACGAAGAACTTAGAGGCAGTTGTATTCGATATAGCACCACGAATTGGAGGCGGAACGAACGCCTACATGGGTATTGGAAGTCAGTACAGTAAGCTATACTTCAGGAAGCCTATTAGCCTGGGTCAGAGGATATCAATTGAAATAAAGGAGTGTATCTATCGTGGATGCTTAGAAGACTTGATTACGTGAAGTGATGCTTGATGCTAGACCACACATGCGTCCTCGAGTGGAGGTACGGATCGAGCGATATGAGAAAACTCTTTTCCGCATCCAATATTGTAAACACGTACGTGAAAGTGGAAGCCTCGCTGATTAAAGCACTAACACGCGCAGGGATGGCCCCCGCAAAGTGTGTAGAGGAATTTGAAATTTGCAGTAGAGATGTCAAGCCCGAAGACGTGTATGAACGAGAAAAACTGCTAGGGCACGACATAGCATCACTAACATACATACTCGGAGAGAGATGCGGCGAGTGCGGTAGATACGTACACCTGGGTGCAACAAGCTATGATATAGTGGACACCACATGGGCCCTCCTCATTAAAAGCGCGCTAAGCATTGTTACGAAAAAACTAAAACTAGTAATAGAGCGGCTAGTAGAGCTCTCACTTAAGTACCTTAATGACGTGGCACCTGGTAGAACGCATAACCAGCATGCTGTACCAATAACCTTTGGATTTAAATTTGCCAACTATGTTTACGAGCTAACGAGGTCCTACGAGCGGTTGCTGGACGCTAGTAAGAGGGTTATAAGGTTAAAGATGTCGGGAGCCGTTGGAACGATGGCAGCGTGGGGCGACAAGGGATTACTAATAGAAAGACTAGTTGCAGAAGAACTTGGTTTAGAACCACACGTCATAACCACGCAAGTAGCCCCTAGAGATGGATTCGCTGAACTAATCTCGGTACTCGCCATTCTGGCATCTCAACTTGACCGGTTCGCGCTAGAAGTTAGAGAGCTTTCGAGGCCTGAAATAGATGAGATGTACGAATCGGCACAGAGAATAGGCAGTAGCACCATGCCTCATAAGAGGAACCCGGTCATCTCCGAGAGGATCTCAGGCCTTGCAAAAGTAATGCGAGGATTCGTACTTACGGCGCTTGAAAACATTCCATTAATGCACGAGAGAGACTTGACCAATAGCTCGAGTGAAAGGATAATAGTTCCACACGCGTTCCTAACGATCGATCAGATGCTAGAAGACATGTTGAAGCTCCTTGAGGTACTCTACGTAAATACTGAAGCTGGAAGGAAAAACCTAGACATTACTCGCGGCCTGATATACACCGAAATGCTCGTAATGAAGCTGGTTGAGAGGGGTTGGGCTAGGCACACAGCGCACTCCAGGCTGATGAGCCTGTCCAGGAAAGTGCGCGAAGGAGAGACCCTAGTAGACGCTGTACTGAAAGACCCTGAGCTTTCAAAGTACTTTACGCGCGAAGAGCTCGAAGCGCTTCTCCAACCCGAAAACTACATCGGTTGCGTCCGAGAAATAGTGGCACGGACAGCTGAATACGCTAAAAGCGTTCTCGGATCTGGTGAGCACCCATGAATAAGGATGTGTCTAGGATAATCGAGGATTATGCAAGCAGGGGAGAAGTATCTATTGCGACACTTAGCAGTCACAGCTCTTTACAGATACTTCACGGAGCCAAGAAAGAGGGGTTCAAGACCCTGTTAGTGACGCTAGCTAGTAGGGAGTGGTTTTATAGGCAATTCGATCACATAGTAGACAAGTTCATCGTAGTAAACGGCTGGAAGGAGCTATGCACCGGTAAGGTTTTAGAGGAACTCCGGAGAGAAAACGCCGTAATGGTGCCTCACGGTAGCATCATCGAATACGTTGGCCTGGAATGCGCTGAAAACATACCAGTACCCTACTTCGGCAACAGATACCTGTTTAGGGTTGAAAGTGATCAGCGACTAAAAATGCAATACCTCGTGGAGTCCGGCATTAAGACCCCGAGAATTTACAAGTACGGTGGAGAAATCGACAAGCTCGTTATAGTAAAGCTCCCAGGGGCTAAGGGTGGTAAGGGATACTTTCTCTCCCGCTCATCTACGCACATCAAGGAAAAACTAGAACAAATGGCCAAAGAGGGAGCCATAAAGAGCGTTGATGACGTTATAATACAGGAATACGTTATTGGGACTCCCGCCTATTTTCACTACTTTTACAGTCCAGTACTGAATAGAGTGGAGGTTCTCGGAGCTGACATCAGGTATGAGAGTAACGTTGATGGACTGCGAAGGGTGCCACTGAAATACCTAGCTGAAGACGTGGAGCCATCCTTTGTTGTAACGGGAAACTTACCTTTAGTTGTACGTGAAAGCCTGCTACCAACTATACTCGAATACGGCATAAAGTTCGTAGAATACACCAGGAAGCAGAGTCCGCCCGGCGCCATCGGGCCATTCTGCTTGGAGAGCGTTGTAAGGGATGACCTTGAAATAGTCGTATTTGAGTTTTCAGGGCGCATAGTAGCGGGCACGAACTTGTATGTTAGCGGTAGTCCATACTCGTACCTGTACTGGGACGAGCCTATGAGCGTAGGTCGTAGAATAGCTAGGGAATTGAAACTAGCGCTCAAGGCAGCATCATTGGAAAAGGTTTTAACGTGAAAGCGGTGTATACACTTAGCTGTATTTGGGTGAGGAACCGTGCCGAAAGTTGCAATATTGATGGGCAGTAAATCCGACTGGGATTACATGCGCGAAGCCGTAGACCTTCTAAAGGAATTTGGAGTAGAAGTGGAGGTGCGGGTCTTATCAGCTCACAGAACGCCCGAAGAAGTGTTCAAATATGCTAAGACCGTGCATGAAAGGGGAATAGAGGTAGTAATAGCCGGGGCCGGAGGTGCTGCACACCTGCCGGGTATTTTAGCGGCGCTAACCCCCCTACCGGTAATAGGTGTTCCAATACCCTCTAAACAGCTTAACGGGCTTGACTCCCTACTATCAATTGTCCAAATGCCGTCAGGAGTCCCCGTGGCCACTGTTGGTATAGGTTCAGCAAAAAACGCAGCTATATTAGCACTAAGGATCCTTGGCCTTAAATACCCGTGGATAAGTGAAAAGCTACTTAAGTACATGGAAGACATGAAAGCGCAGGTCCTATCCACTAGAATAGAATACTAGCCGGTAAGGGGAAAACCCGCCCTACTCGAGCCTCCCCCAAAGTATATTATCCTCCTCTATTATATAGAGAGAAGTCTCCGGCTGCGCAAACCCCCACCTAAACCTTTACAATTGTCACAGGTCGAGGAAAATATGAGCAGGTGTAAAGGCCTCATAGTGGTAGCACTAGGTGGTAATGCCTTCCAGACCAAAGGTGACCGGGGAACGGTCGAAGATTACTGGAAAAACGCATACATAGTAGCCGAGATAATAACGCGGCTTATCAAGGAAGACTACAAAGTAGTTGTCACACACGGCAACGGCCCACAGGTGGGTATCATAGAAGAATGGATGACTCTAGGCATGAAATACAAGAGCATTCCACCAATGAGCCTCGATATCGCCGGAGCTATGAGTCAGGGATGGCTAGGGTATTTACTGCAACAAGCATTGTACAATAAGTTAAGGGAAGGGAACGTTCTACCAGGTAAGGTTAAAGGCGTCGTGACTATCATAACGCAGACACTCGTTAAAAAAGACGACCCGGATTTCAGGGATCCATCCAAGTACATTGGACCCTGGTACGAGAAAGAGGAGGCTGAAAGGCTAACTAAAGAGTTCGGGTGGACGTTCAAGCCGGACCCGCGTGGAGGCTACAGGCGCGTAGTACCATCACCAGACCCCGTCTTACAGGTTGAGATAGAGGCGGTAAGAACTCTAGTGGAAAACGGTTTCGTAGTTATAGCGGATGGGGGTGGGGGCGTACCCGTGGTAGAGGAGGATGGAAGAATTAACGGTGTGGAAGCCGTAATAGATAAGGACCTGGGCGCTGAAAAAATGGCAACGGCGCTTAGAGCCGATATATTAATGATACTAACGGACGTGGACTCGGCATATTTAAATTACGGCACACCAAGCGCTAGGCCGCTCAAGGTCATGACTGCGAGCGAGGCTTTAAAGTATTACCGGGAAGGGCACTTCAAGCCGGGCAGTATGGGGCCAAAAATACTAGCCGGTGTAAGGTTCGTGCAAAACGGTGGCAGACTAGCAATAATAGCACATTTAAGACAGGCTCTTGACGCGTTGCAGGGAGAAGCGGGTACTAGAATTATACCGGGATAGCCACGGTGGTAGAGAGGCGTTCCCTTTTAAAGCTGGGAGGAGTCTCTTCGCTAATCACCACTACTGCTCTCTGGGGGACCTCCTTCGCCTTCATAAAGCTGTCCATGGGTGAAACTTCTCCTTATACTTACACCTTTGTAAGAACCATGACCGCCTCAGCACTGCTCTTACCACTAATATTAGTTAAGTACATTAAAGGCCGCCTGGACCCCCTAAGCATTAAACGCGGCTTTATAACAGGGTTGGTATATTCAATTGGTCTTTGCCTACAGGCTGCTGGCACTTCTTACATTGACCCTTCAATGAGCGCCTTCATAACCGGGCTGAGTACTATACATGTTCATTTCTACGTAGCCGTGGTAAACAGGAAGTACACAATACTGGACCTCGTCGCGTTAACTATAGCCATAGCCGGGCTATACTGCTTAACCCTCCCTGTAGGCGGTTTAGGCATTGGAGAGTTGCTAGTGTTCGCTAGCACTTTCATGTGGGCCCTACAGATAATACTGATAGCTAGGTATAGAAGGTCGAGCATCCTCGAATTCTTGCTCGGCACGTTCATGGCGGGGGCGATCTTCGCCCCCCCATCGCTTTACACGGGTATAACGTTGACGCGCGAAGCGGTGATCTACATAGTTTACCTGGCATTGGTCTGCTCCATTCTAGCAACTTTTTTCCAAGTACTAGGTCAGAGGTATGTGTCCGCCTCAACAGCGGCCTTAATATTCCTACTAGAACCGGTGTTCGCGACACAGTTTTCCGTGCTAATGGGGCTTGAAACCGTAGAACCGTATAAGATGGTGGGTGGTGGATTAATACTGCTATCACTGTACATAGCGACCGTCTCGGAGATAAGGCAGGAAAGAGGTCGCTAGTCGACACGCGATGGGTCTTAGGTTATCCGCGTTCTAAGTAAAGTACCGGCATTCATAGCCACGCTTAAAAGCCCTAGAATCATCGCCGCGTATACTAACAGCGGCTTTACCACTAGTCCGAAGAGTTCGTACAATACACCAGTTGCTAGTAGTGCTAGGAAAACATTATAGATAAACGCTAATACCAGGTTCTGGTACAGCTTTCTCTTAACTAACTCGCTCAGCTCGAATAGTCTTAAAAGACCTGCTAAATCGTCGTTTGATAGGACAACATCCCCGAATTCCTTCACGATGCCGAAGTCGTTGCCCATAGCTACTCCTACAAACGCGGCTGACAGCGCAATAGCATCATTTATCCCCTTACCAACAAACATTACCCTTTCACCTTTATGTTGCATTTCCGCGACTAATTTCGCTTTGTCTTGTGGTCTCATTTCAGGGTATGCTAGATTCAGCTCAAAAACCCTGGCATAGTAGGATACGGAAGCCCCACGATCCCCGCTCACAATGCCCGCAGCTAGTCCGCGCCTCTTGAGTGCTTTAACGGCTTCTAGGGAGCCGTTTCGTACACTGTCAGCCACCTCTAAGATGCCTGCCACCTTACGGTCAAACACTATAATTAGCGGCAGCGAACCGCGGTTTTCTAAGTAGTTTACCAGGAACTCGGTGCCCTCGTTTACCCTAATCTTCAACCCCTTTACTGCTTCGTACCTGCCAATTATCACTTCGCGGTCACCAACACGGCCAACTGTGCCCTTTTGGGGGACGTGTTTATAGTGGCTAGGGCTACCGTATCTAACTCCCCTACTAGAGCAATACTCGTTGATCGCTAAGGCTAGTGGGTGGCTACCTCTGGACTCTAGGCCACACACGTAGTAGAGTACTTCTTCGTCACTAAGAGCATTAGCGACGTACAGGGATTTTATGGCCAGCTTACCAACTGTAAGTACCCTCGTCTTATCGAAAAGAACTACCGTTACCTTTGGAACACGTTCGAACACGTCACCGCTCCTGATCAGTATTCCCGTTTTAGAGGCCTTGTAAGCGGCGAGCGTTATGATGAGCGGTGCAGCTATTCCCAGGGCCCAGGGGTATGTGGTAGCAAACACTGTAGCTGTAAATATTAGAGCTAGTTGGAGGGATTTCCTAGTGAACCACCAGTACAGCGCAGTAAAGATCCCTATGCCCAAGGCCATCCATGTAATTACATTACACACCTTGTCTACGGCCTTGCGTACAGTCGGCTTCCTCGACCGCGCCTCCCTCGCGGCCTCGATTATATGCATGAATAGCGCTTCCTCACCAGGCCTCGTAGCCCTCACCCTCATAGAACCTGACACTAAGAGGCTGCCCGCGTATACGGGATCCCTTAAATTACTTCTCTTGACTACCGGTAAAGGCGAACTCGTGAAACTGATCTCATTGACGTACCCCCAACCCTCCACCACGACCCCATCAACGGGTATCATCTCCCCGGCATTGACCTCGACGATATCGCCTGGCTTTACCTTAAAGGCATCAACTTCTGAGGTACCGTTTTTCCGTAGCACTCTCGCCTTGCCTAGATACCTCTGCACCGACTCTTCCAGGTACCCAGCGTTCCACGATTTTAGTCTTTCTTCTAGAAATACTCCCAGACTTAAGAATCCACAAATACCTGCAGCGATTCCGAGAAAAAACCTTGGACTCGCATCTATGCCGGGATACTGTAAGTAACTTGTTAACGTAAGAGTCCCTGCCATGAACGAAATTAGCGTGGATAAGGCGGCGAGAGACTCTGACGTTGGAGAGCATTTTAAGAGGGCCTTTATCCCCCTAATCAGCACGTCGCCCGTTAAAGCGATAGCCGTCATAGCTAAGGTTAGGTGAACTTGAGGCGGAATTAAGTATTCGAGTTCAATAACGCGTGACGCGGAGATCAGCGCATCGCTTATCACCACGACACTAACGATGAATGTGAAGATCCTCATTGAAGCTATAAACCGCCGGAAGCGGTACGTGTAGGTAGTAGGCCTCGCCCTGGTAACGGGCCTTACATTGAACCCGGTGTCTTTCAAGTAACCTAAAAGGCTTTGCATGTCGGTAGTTAGCGGATTATATACCACTTTAATCAGCCTGGTAGCTGGTGAGGCCCTTGCTTCAAGTATTCCTGCCATCCTTAGCAATTCGCCTTCTAACTGTATGGCATCGCGGGGGCTTAACTTATCCGCTTTGAAAATTACAGATCCCTTATGCACATCGTAACCGGCATCTTTTATTGCCTCGTAAATGTCGTTCAGATTGCACTTATCGGCATTGTATACTACCTCTGCCAATCCCGAGCGTATATCCACGTTAAAGACTAAGACGCAGTCGAGCCTGTGAAGGCGGCTCTCCATGGTAGCTATACATGTCTTGCTGTCAACCCCTAAGATCCTCAGCTTCTCACTCGAATACCTCATAACCGAGTTGCCCCTAGAGACATTGCACCGACAGCAGGAAGGGTATTGTATGTGTTGGGTTCGCGCAGAAAGCTGTAAGCGGGGGTTGCTCTGGGACTCCAAGGTACAAAATGCCATGAAAACAGTGCAAAGCATAATTGCGAGGAGTCTGAATACGTACACATGGTGCTCTACGAGGATTCGCACTACTCGTAAGAACAGGAGGTACCTCTCCTCGTATCAACGGTGATAACACCCACGTAGCCACAATAAAATATCTGGCTGGAAGCTTTTATTTCTATAGCCTAGATGGTGAAGACTAAGAAGTCTAAAGGTACCAGCCCACCTCTCGCTCACGCGCCTCGTGGAAGGCTAAACCGATTCGAACTTATAATAAGCTAACTGGTTGCGCGCTACATTGTAGTCCACACGCGTTCAAGCTACGAGGCCTCAACCGGTTCTTAGCCGCTTATTAAGACAGGTTTATAAAGTACAGTGGTTTACAAGTTTTAACCTGCTTCGTGGCCTGTGAAAAGAGGGGCTTAGGAAACAGCGACGAGCCGCCTCTTAACGGCCTAGTAGGGAAGGGTACGGTAAAATTACTGGGTAGTCCTTGAAAGTCCTCCGGCCAGGTTTATGGGTTTACCTTCGTTTAGTATGAAGGCTGGTATCTTGTCCTTGTAAGTTTTCAGAAAGTCAAGGTCCCGTTCCACCTTGCGCCTGCTATTAGTTAGCATCACGACTATGCCGTTTCTCACAGGGTACCAGTGCTTGCAACTTGGGCAGTAAAGCACGGCTGTCTTAATGGCCATTCTAAGGCACTCGCTACATGGATACTCTTTCCCCTGCTGGACACTTTCCTTTAAGTAACCACAGTAAGACTTGCAAAGAGGCATTTCCAAGCCACTTACGTCAACTTCTTGTTTTTCCTCCTCAATAACATACATCTCCAGCGGAAAACTTTTGCAGTGAACGCATTTAAGTACATCTAAGCCCCAATACCTCATCAAGAGCCCACCACCCCCTTAACTATGCTATCAACTCTTTCCAGTATCTCTTTAGCTAAGTTCTCTGTTTTAGCTTCGAGCATGACCCTTAGCACGGGCTCGGTACCACTAGGCCTCACCAATAACCAGTAATCTCTTGATACGACCTTCACACCGTCAATAGTGATCAGTAGGGCATCTTTGAACTCCTCCTCGACGCGCCTGATTACTTCAAGGGCCAGACCACGGTTTAACCTGTATTTCACCTTGATCGTGTAGTACTGGGGAAGTTCATCAAAGAGCTCGGATGCCCTCTTACCTTCCTTGGCCATTAATTCGAGGAATAGCGCTGTTGTCATTGCACCGTCACGTACGTATTGGTGTGGTGGGTACATAAATCCACCGTTCTCTTCAAAGCCGCATAGCGCATCGCCGCTTTTCCTCATGGTGTGGGCTATGTCTACACTGCCCACCTTTAGCCATACGACCTCTACGTTAAAATGCTTTAATACATCTACGATAATGGTGCTAGATGATACGCCCGTATATATGCGTCCTCGTTCACCTCTATGTACTACCAGGTGTTTAGCTAGCAAGGTTGCGGACCGATCACCCCAATGAACTCTTCCACCTTCATCTATAAATATAGCTCTATCGGCATCCCCGTCGTGCCCCACCCCGAGATCGCATTTGTAGATCGTAACGGCCTTGGCCGTTTCCGCGAGTGTTTCCGGTGTGGGCTCTGGTAGCCTCGCTGGAAACGGATCGAGTGTTCCATTAATTACTACCGGCTTAACGCCTAGTTTTTTGAGAACTAAGGGCGTTGTCAACGTACCTACGTTATTAACGGGGTCTACGAGTATTCTAAAATGCCGCCTTGCGATGGCTTCTCTATCAACATGGCTTATAACGGCATTGACGTACATGTCATTCACGAGCGGATACCTTACGACACTCTCGCCTGCCTCTTTCCAGTCTACTACTCTGAACCGCTCTTCCCAGAAGTACTCCTCTATAACACGCTCCTCATCCCTATCAATCTCTATTCCGTGAGGCCCGATGACCTTTATACCGTTGTACTCGGGTGGGTTGTGGCTGGCGGTGATCATCACCCCTCCATCGAAGCCCTGGGTCTTAATGGCGTATTGTAGTGCAGGTGTTGGCGTATACCCGGCATCGTAAACCCTAAGCCCCGAAAGAATGAGAGTGCCCTCCACTATCCTCTTGATCGCGTCACCGCCAGCCCTCATGTCCATGCCTACGAGTATCTTGGACCTCTCCCCGAAGAACGCGCCTATGGCCGATGCGAGCCTCACTATAAAGTTAGGCACCAGATCTATCCCGGTTACCCCTCTTACACCATCTGTCCCGAAGAGCTTCTTCAATACTCTTCCTCCTCTAAAAGTTCTTCGAGCATTTCGTAAATCTCAAGACTACCATCACGTAGCTTAAAAACAGAAACGTAGCCCCGCTCTTCAACCCATTTTCTAACCTTTAAAGAGACGACGCTCAGGTAACTTAGTACCTCTTCAATGGTGTTTTCGATATCTTCACCGCTATCGCGGAGATCTTCGAGAACCTCTCTAAGCCCCTCACCGTGCTTTATAGTCATGTAAACGAAGTTATTTCTAACCTCTACTTGAAGGTAAATGGGAAGTGAGGGGTGCAAGACACGTATTTCATGCTCGCTATGAAGTATAACGATGTAATTAAGGGATTTGAGATGCTCTGCGAGCTCATTTACGATGCTCAAAACACGCACCCTGGTAAGTAAAACCATAACTCCAATATTAAGTTACCAACGGGTTAAAAAGCCCCTCTTGATGTGCTTGTAGCGTTAACGTAGCACTATAGTATCTTAGATCAGCTAAATGGTGCTGCAACGCGCAGTCACTATTCGAGAAACCGGCTTAATTTAAGGTGGATTTACTCTCTAAATGGTTGTGGGCGTGAGGGCGTTAAACTTGAATATTTTGATCGCTGCATCGATTAGAAAGAATGATGAGCTTAACTGGGTTAAGGTGGTCATTGAAAAGCACCACAGAGACCGCATCTGGCTCGTTGTTGACAAGAAATCCACCGAGATTCTTGCGAGGTCTAACATACTGTCAAAAGTTAACGAGAATAAAATGGTAGTGTTTGCTGGCAAGAAGCCGGAAGAACTCGCCCTCAGGGTCTTTAAGGTTGCTACTCCCGATATTATATACACGTGCGATAAGTACGGTGCACTAAAGGTACTCGTAGACTTTCTCAGAATAACCCCTGTAAAGCAAATTGAATGTTAGCCCTTAGCATGAATTTCCACGATATCGCCGTCGTGTAACATGTGATCTAAGCCCACCCTCTCGCCGGGATACCTGACAGAGGTACCCCACACGCGCGCGTAAAGAAAGTTTTCAACGAACTCGCTATGAATACCAATAGCAACGTCCCTTACTGTAGCGTTTTTTCTAAGTACCAATGGTCTCTGAGAGGGTGGCGCGTTTGGCGCCTTCGTGTAAACTCTTATAATTTCGAGGACATTGTAGAGTGTCAGCGCAATGGAGTCCAGGCCTTCACCGGTTATAGCGGATCCCACTATGACTGGCGTACCCGGTAGTGCCCGGCCGATCGCCTCCACCACGCCGCGATCGGGGCTGGCCAGATCAGCCTTATTGATAAACACCACCGACGGCTTGTATACCGTTGCCTCAAATATTGACTGTTCAACGTCATCTATGGTTACTTCGCCGTAGATCTTCACGTGCGCATTATATATTCTATAGCTTTCGAGGAGTTTACGAACTTCATCGGCTGTAGCGTCCAGCAGCTTACCCATAAGGGTTATACGTATACCCAGTTTACCCGTTCTCATCACGTTCAGCACGACCCTGCCACGAGGCTTAACGAGAAGGACGCCTTCGCGCTTTAACAAACTCACCAAGTTTTCGAGCTCGTGAAGTATGTTCGAAGTCGCATCCAGTACGATCAGTGCTCCATCAGCGTTCCTTATGAGCCCAACGACCTTCCTAAAGAGCGATCCCGAGACTAGTGGAGGGGTATCTACGAGTTGAAAGTAGACGTCATTGTACTTCAACATACCGGGTACGGGGTACGTCGTGGAAAAGGGATAATCAGCTACTATCGTTTTTGCACCAGTTAATTTATGCACCAGGAGGCTCTTTCCGCTGTTTGGAGGCCCTATTACAGTCACTTGAACGTCCCCTTCCTTTTCAACGAAGAAGGATGTCCGTGAACCCGCCCTCTTCCTTCTTCTTTCTTCGAGCTCGTCGCGTAGCTCGGCAAGCCTCTTTGTAGCCCATTCACGAAGTCTTTCTGTACCCTTATGCTTCGGTACACTGGAAATGAAGTCTTCAAGAGCTTTGATCTTTTCTTCGATAGTTCTGGCATCCATTACCCTTATCCACTTAGCCCTAGCTTCAGCCGGTAGGTTCGTAGGCATGTGTTTCACCGTCTGGCGTAGTCTAGTAAGCTCTTGTGCTTAGGAGCTTTTCCACCTCTTCTCTTTTCCCTATACCATGTGGGTGCTATATTTTTCAGTACGCGCCAGCTCCTTCTAACGTATAGAGGGGGGTCCGAACCCGGCGTATACATCTCTTTAAGCCACTTCTTTGTAAGCGGGTCTGCCGGGTAACCTGAACCGAAGTTTCCAACGTGTTTCCTTAGTTTAACGAGGTCGAGGTCCCTCATTACCTTTGCAAAAATGCTTGCAAGTGCTACTGGAAGATACCTGGCATCGGCGCCAGGTTCCATTACGAACTCTACCGGAAACCCTTTAAAACAGGTTTCCGCAATGTCCCTGATTCTGCTAGCACGTCCTTTAATTTCATCTACATATATGTGCACCCCGCCTACGTCGGGGTCGATTAGCGTGCAGAGTATGCGCAGGATCCACCCAATGCATTCTTCTTCGACGTCGTTAAGGTTTTCCCGGTCCATTCTCCAGGGATGCACGTATACGGCAACTACAACTACCCCCTCTCTAAGTGCTTGTTTATAAAACCAGTACCTTTTCTTAGGGCTTAACCGCTTGCTTTCCTTTAAGCTTCGATTTTTAAGCTTTTCAAGCATGTCGGGGGACACCAGAACACCTGATACGATCATGTCACCTATTAGCGGCCCCCGTCCCGCCTCATCTATGCCAATGCGAGTCAACGAGTTCTCCTTCATTACGGCTGCTCCCAGAGCTTTATATTGGTGTGAGTGGTAAAGAGGTTTTAGCCATTTATCAGCAAGTGGCGAAGGTACCGAATAGTGGCATGAAGCACATGAGCTCGTAAGCGGTAAAATATCTAGGAAGAACTGCAAACCCCTCTAAGCATAAAGGTGTCAGTGAGGAAGGTTGCTGTACCTCATGGAACAGTAAAGTATAAAGTAGGGTTTACTCTTGTAGTAACCTAGGTGATTTTGCGTGGACGGGTTTTACGAGAACTTAGAAACATGGGTTAAGAGGCAACGCGAAGTTAAGAAAATGTTCATGAAGGCTGAAGAGAAGTATAAGGAGGCGGACAGGCTTACACTAATAACACTCTCCAGGCTGGCATTTCAGCACATGGGGAAAACGATCGAGGCTTTTGATAGCTGGCTTAAGGACCCCATGATAACCACCCACATGCCCCGCGAACTGCTAATAGAGCTCTGGGACAGCCTCAGGGAAATATTCTATAAGTTGATAGACCTGGATATAGAACATACTTCGAAGTTCGCCGAGCACCTAAAGAACTTAGAGGAGACGAACGCCATTAACCCATTATTTACTATTAGGCCTTCACGTGAAGAAAAGGAAGGCAGAAGGCAGCCCCCAACACCAGTACTCTAACGTTTAGTAGCCTTCAAGGTAGTTTCAACGTCTACAGGCGCGATCTTGGGCCAAGCCTCCTCGAAGGCCTTTCTTAAGGTATCTACATCACCCTGAATGCTCTCCGCGGCTTTGTCTAAAACTTCTTTACCCAGCCCCGTTATGACTAGTTTTCTGCTCTTAGTGGACATTTCTACGAGCCCCGTGTACTTGAGTGACGTCAAGTCATTGATCAGATCTTTACTCACGGGCGTATCGCCCAGTAGAACGAAGTTGTAGCCTAACTTAATATTTGAGCTCTTTTCGACACTGTATACCAAGTGGGCTAGTGCTTTTTCACTTATGCCGTTCGTAGCTAAGGAGATCAGATATAGTAGCCTGAGGATCCTCTGATTCTTTAATATATCGGATACCGTTATAACATGCCTGGTCAGGATCTTTATTTCCTTGCCTTTTTCGGTACCAGCCTGTGGAGTAGCCGCCTTGGATTTCTTTAACCCGCCCATAAGATTTACACCGTAAAATCCGTACCATGTTAAATATACTACTCGTGGCTTTTATTGCTGTGAAGTACTGGCGCCTTCGGCGCGAGCCCTAATGCTACGAGAAGGCCTGCTTTATACCTCAGAAGCTCCCGCTTATCTAGGTACTTGAAAATACCCGTATCGTCTACACTGTAAGCTTCCAACAGCAGGGTGATAACATCGTCTATTTTAGCTTGTTCCGGCGCTAGCGTTTGTAATAACTGCTCTACCCCCCTAACGGCATCTTTGATCTTCTTTTCGAACTTAGAAGACCTGGCCAAGAGGAGTAGGTAAATGTACGTCATTGAAATGACCACGAGCAAGGTACCGGTAAGGGCGCTACTCAGTTCGGCCTCTAAGGCTATTAGTAGTATCCCAAGAGCAACGGTACCTGTAAGTCCTAGAATTGGTTTCAGCAATGTGAGAATTAACGACGCCGTGGAGACTGCCAGGTATACTAGTTCGAAATCGAGGCCCACGGACACTATACGTATTGCTGTAACCATGAAGCCGAGTACGGCGGGTAAAGCGACCTGAACTTTTTCCATTACGTATGCTTTTTCAAGGACGTCCTTGAACTCGGTTACACGCTCTCTCAGTGAAAGGAGACTCGAGTAGAGCGCGTACTCGTAGCCTGGATTGTCTGCAAGTTTTGAAATCTCTTCTATCAGTGCAACCAGCACGGTGTACCTCTCCCACACCGTGCGCGAAGGCACTAACGGCTTCCGTGCCCTAATGATCGTGTCTTTAAGCCTGGAAACCTCGCCACGGCCCCAGGCGCAATACTCACGGCTTTCAAGAATAGATATAAGCGTGTCTAGCCTTCTCAAAACGTCATCTATTAGTATCTTCAAACCGACCACTCAAACCCATAAACCCATTTAAGTTACGTGCTTAAATACTTGAATATGAAAGTAGACGACAAGTTGACACTTCATGGTAACATTAATCGTACCCTCTAAACAGCTGAAAAGGGTGGTAAAGGACTCGTTGAACTCGAGCGTTGAGAAAGTATTCATTGGTATTGGGCATAGAAGTGGCAACGTGTACGTCGTCAAAGATCTACATGAATGTCCAAACATCGCGGAGAAGCCAAGTACGCGCTTCGAAGCGGACCCCCTTTGCCTGTATGATATTCACAGGAAGGCGGAGAGCTGGGTCCTGGAGATAGTTGTACTTGTCCACAGCCACCCAGCACAACCAGTACCCAGTGCAGAGGATCGAAAGGGCATGGAACACTGGCCGCTTCCGTGGTTAATAGTAAGCTCGCTCACGGGAGACTACAAGGCGTGGATGCTAGTTAATGGCGAATTACATGAAGTCACCGTTGAGGAATCGAGTTAAGATGCTTTAATAAAGCTAAAAAGTAGTGTGAAAGATGTAAGATATCTCTACTTAGGGGCATGCCTGCCAACTGGGGTGGTATCTATGAGTGGTACCGATATAAGGGTTGAAAGCGTGGCCAGGAGAAGGATCGGTGCTCACAGTCATATACGTGGACTTGGACTAGATGAGAAAGGTAAGGCGGTATTCAAAGCAGACGGCCTAGTAGGGCAGGTTGAAGCGAGGGAGGCTGCCGGGATAGTCGTTAGGATGATAAAGGAAGGTAAAATGGCCGGTAGAGGAATACTCCTAGTAGGCCCTACCGGTACTGGTAAAACAGCTATAGCGGTTGCTATTGCTAGGGAGCTGGGTGAAGACACGCCGTTCGTAATGATGTCTGGTAGCGAAATTTATAGCACGGAGAGAAAGAAAACCGAGATCTTAATGGAAGCTGTCAGAAAGGCCCTGGGAGTCAGAATTAAAGAGGTTAGGAAAGTCTACGAGGGCGTGGTTAAGGAGGTAAAGATCAGAAGGGCCAGACACCCAATGATACCATACTATGCAGTGCCCGTGGAGGCTAAGATAACGCTGTCGACGAAGGACGAAGAAATGACTCTAACGGTGCCGGAAGAGGTTACACAGCAAATTTTAGAACTTGGTATCAGGAAAGGAGATGTCATATGGATTGACGCAGAAACGGGTAGAGTTAACAGGGTTGGCAGAACCCGTGAAATCGAAGGCGCTAAGACGTACGACATCGAAATCAAGAGGCTCGTTGAAATTCCCAAGGGCCCCGTCAAGAAGGAAAAGGAAATAGTTACAGTCGTGACACTACACAACCTCGATGTCTACTTTGCTGCCCAGAGAAGCCTGGTAAGCTTCTTCGGTTTGACATTTGAACGTGAAATACCCAGTGAAGTCAGGAGAGATGTCGATGAAACGGTTAAGAAATGGCTTGACCAGAGGAAGGCGGAGCTCGTGCCCGGAGTGCTATTCATAGATGATGCTCACATGCTTGACATAGAGGCATTCAGTTTCTTAACAAGAGCTATGGAAAGCGAGCTCGCTCCAATAATGATACTAGCTACTAACAGAGGCTTTGCAAAGATAAGAGGCACTGACCTGGAATCTCCACATGGAATGCCTCTAGACCTTCTAGATAGACTACTAATTATACCTACGAGGCCTTACACTGCCGATGAAATACGCGAGATAATTAGGATCAGGGCAGAAGAGATGGAAATAGAGCTTTCAAAAGAGGCGCTTGAAAAGCTCGTTGAACTCGGAACAAGGAGGAGCTTAAGGTACGCTGTTCAATTACTAGAACCAGCCCGTATCATATCCGAAGAACGTGGTTCACAGATTATAGACGTGCAAGACGTGGAGAAGGCTTCTAAACTATTCATAGACCTATCAACTAGCGTAGAGTACTTGAGACAGCACGAAGAGAAATTCCTCAAATAGCCAAGTACACCAGATCAAAGTTCAAACCGCCACTCCTCGTGAAACGGAGACCTTTTATGCACGAGCTGGTTGCCGTTTCTTCGCTTCTAGGTTTTGTAGGTTAAGGCTTTTTTTGAGGCTTTCGGGGTCGCTAGTGGTGATCATTTACGGGCCTTGCCGTGGAAAATGCTTACCAGCGGCTCTGGGTTCCTGAGACCCATAGTTATCTGTGGAGAGAGGACCCGGGAGAACCGGTGGTGACCCTTCTCAGGTCAACGGGTAAAGACCTAAATGGGAATACGCTTGCATGCTTGGTAGCTTCCAAAATGCTACGTAACTATTTCACCTACAACGGCTACATCGACTTCAGCTACCGATTACATTCATCCCATTACGCTTACCGCTTCTTACAGCCAGCCCTCTACCCAAACGACCTTTCAATACCCTCTGGCTAATTTTACAATGTTCTTGATTCTTTCCCTAGTTACGGGGCCTAGAGGCGCGCCCGTTGCTCTCTCGGTTAGCCTACAAAAGGCGCAAGTACCCGTTGATGAGGGCATTCCACAATATTTGCACGGCACTACCTTCTTCTCGATGTTGGCACTAACGTACTTTGAGAGGTTCTTGAAGATTCTTCTCGCTAGAGAAAGCTTAAAGCCCGGCATTACCTCTTCGAGCTCATCCAGCATCTTGCGAATAGATGCTTTAAATGGATCCCTGTACTTAAAGGGGCAGTCCGTTTCGACGTATTTGATGTTCCGTAATGAGGCGTACATCAAGAGGTCGTTCTCATATGTCTCATATAGAAGCTTGAGCTTTGGCGTGGCAATGCCCGGTATGCCGGGTATGGCAGGCACCATTTTGCTCATGTCCACCAGGTCTTGTAGCATGAAGTCCTTTAGTATGAACACTAAGATGTCATCCATGTGGTGTCCAAGCGAAACGGCATCTACACCTAGTTCCACCGCAAATAAGTTTATGAAGTACCGCTTAATCATGCCGCAAAGGCTACAAGCAGGCCTCTTAACCAACTTAACGAGCTCTGGAAGAGTATGTCCCACCAATTCGCTGAGTGCAACGGTAAAGCACTTCGCGTTTACGTTTTCACACGCCAACTCTACGGCCTTCCTTGACATTTCAGAATACAGCCCTATTCCGAGATCTAAGTGAACGCCGTAAACGGCCTTGAGCCCGAGGGCGTCTTTTAGTTCATTTAAAATGTACAGTAAGCTCAAGCTATCCTTCCCCCCGGAGAGGGCCACGAGCAGACTATTAACGCCCTTTAACAGTCCACGTTTCTCGATAAACTTATGCACCCTGCTTTCGATGTACTTGAGATAGTGTTCTCTACACAAGTTTAGCTTAGCGTACGGCACCCTTACAATAGCTTGTGAGCTACACTTATTGCACTTTACCTTGAAACCGCTTGAAATGTAAAAACTCAACGAGTAACCACCTAGAGCGTTTCTTGGCATCCATGGTAGTGTTATTAGCCTAAGTACTACTTAATAGTGTGTAGGAGGCTGCCTCGTGAAACGCCAAGAACGTAGGGCTGGGAGCAGTTGGTACACATCGGGGTAACGTATAAGAGCCTTGTGGAGGAGGATTTCAAGGTTTTAGCCGCACTAGAAAAGGGCTTAGCAGACCACGAGTATGTTCCATTAAGGGTGCTTGAAAGGCTTAGCGGTATGTATGAAGAAAGATTGCAGCTGGTTCTCAGGAAACTACACGACCTTAAGCTCATTAAACGCGAAACAGTCGGTGGCGAGAAGATGTATAGGCTCACCTACTTGGGTTATGACATGCTAGCCTTACGAGCTCTCGTGAAAGCTGACGTTATCGAGGCGTTAGGGAGTAAGGTCGGCACAGGCAAAGAGAGCGAGATATACCTGGGCCTTGCACGGGGCGGGATGCAGGTCGCCGTGAAGTTCTTGAGAATAGGCAAAACAAGCTTTAGGCAAACAGCAAGAGTTAGGGTATGGACGCGTGATGGGAGCCTCTCGTGGTACACTCAGTCAAAAGTGGCAGCTGAACGGGAATACAGGGCCTTAAAGAAGCTGGTGGAGTTTAAGGCGCAGGTCCCCGTGCCGGTGGGGTACAACAGACACGTAGTGGTAACAGAGTTTATTGACGGCATTGAACTCTTCAGGAGGCCTCCTTTAGAAAGCCCAGAGGAAGTCCTAGACAAAATAGTAGAGACGATCGCCGTAGCCTATCATAGGGCTCAAATCGTTCACGGAGACCTAAGCGAATATAATGTACTGATAAGGAAGGGTGATGAGGCCCCATTCATAATAGACTGGCCGCAGTACGTTTACAGGGACGACCCTAGTTCCACGGAGTTACTTAAGAGAGACGTCTACTACATAGCAAAGTTCTTCAATAGGGTCTATGGCGTAGAAGTTCGTCTCGAAGACGCCTTTAAACGCGTATTAAGCTGGCAGAGTACATAAGGAGATATAAAAGTTCAAACGCTTAATTGTCATTAAAGGTGGCTTGGTGCACGGGTGGGCGCATTAGTCACGGTTATGGGCATTGATATAAAGCCAGGACATTCACCCAGGTCCTCCAGGACACCTAAATATGCAGTTGTGATCTTGAGAGATGGTCGGGTAATCAGTAGGCTAGATGACGTGCCACTACACAGCATCATAAGGCTCGTAATAGAGTACCATGTCGACGTGCTCGCAGTCGACAACATCTACGAGGTCGTAGGGAGCTCGAAAGACCTTGCAAGGATATCCAGAATAATTCCCTCATGGTGCAAAGTGGTAGAGGTTACAAGCACTGAAAGCGGTTTTGTTAGCGTAGAGGAGCTTGCCACGATATTGAACTTGCAAGTCAAGCCTACAACGTCCCTTGACACAGCATTAATCAACGCCTACGCTGCGTATTTGGGTTACGGGAGAGTAGTAAAACTCCCTCCCGAGAGAGTTTACATCATTGTATCTAAGGGTAGAACCCCGAGTCAGGGGGGTGCAAGTAGTGATAGGTTTAAACGAAGTATCAGAGCATCTGTTCTTCAACTAGTGAGAGAAATCAAGGAAGCTCTAGATAAAAACCACGTAGATTACGATCTCGTAGTTAAGGAAAGCGATGGAGGGCTCGAAAGGGGGCTATTCGTCGTCTATGCTTCACCGGATAAGGTACGTGCGATAATATCGCCGGTAAGGTGCAGAAACGTCAAGATCTCGGTTAAGCCCGTGACTACCGTAAGAACGGTCACGAAACACCGCAGAGTGGTGATACTGGGTTTAGACCCGGGTATTAGCGTCGGCGTCGCCGTATTAGACTTTGACGGAAGGCCCCTTCTCGTTAGAAGTTACAAGAATCCAGATAGAGAGCAAATTCTTGCAGAGGTGTTCTCGGTGGGTAAACCCGTCATAGTAACGGTAGACGTTGCTAAGCCACCGGAGTATGTCAGAAAGATAGCTTCAATGCTCAGGGCACAACTCCACACCCCTGACGAGGACTTAAGCTTCGAGGAGAAGCAAAAAATAGTAAACGAGTACTTGTCACAGCACAACATTGATGTGCCAGATACGCATGCCAGAGACGCTCTCGCAGCGGCCATAAAGGCGTATAAACACATCAGACCCCTCATGGAGGAGATAGAGTCCAAGATCAGGGGCATGAGCGGCGTAGACAGAGACGAAGTCGTAGTTCAAGTTCTACGAGGCAGGACGCTCTCAGATGTCCTAGAAGAGGTGTTCTTGAAGGTGCTTAGCAGGAGAAGAATACGAGGCGTTGAAGCCGCTGAGAGGAAGGTGGAAAAACCATACAGAGATAGCGATGAAACGGCGAGGCTACGTAGTAAGGTCTCCGAGCTCGAGAACGCTGTAAAAAGACTCGAAGAGGAGTTAAAGCGTAGGGAAGAGTTGTTAAAGAGCCTTGAAGTGGAATTAAAGCTACTTAAGAAAAGACCCCTAGACGAGGAATGCGAAAGAAAACTTAACCAGGTACAAGTCGAGCTGGATGCCCTCAAAAGGCTCCTAGACGAGAGGTCTAACTTGGTTGGTACGCTACGCGATAAGGTTTCCTTGTTCGAGAAACTGCTCGTAGACACAGCCATGGGTAAGAACACTATAGCGTGTAAAGCCCAGGCAATATCCGTGTGTAAAGGGCTTCCTGCATACGTTGAAAAGGAACTAGACATCACTAAGTGTGTGGAGTACGCTAGAAGTCACAGAACAGGTATACTTGTTCCGAGGCGTTTTGGGGTACAGGGCTTAGAAGCGCTTCGCGTACCTGTAGTAGAGGTGGACGTTGTTGCAGATCTCGGAGACTATGTCCTGGTAAATAGCGGCGTTCTCGAAGAAATAAAGAACGAATGGAAAAGAATTGAAGAGCTGGAGGCACGCGAAAGGAGGGAACGGATATTCAAAATGATAAAGGAGTATCAAGAGCTTAGAAAAAAGACTCAGTAGAGGATGACCTGGTCGTTTATAATGAGCTCCGTTATCTTCTTGATGTTGAGAAGAGACTCCTCTACGATTCCTATGATGTCGTTCTTTACATGTCCAGGTATGTCTGGAATATTCATATCTCCCGGTACAAGCTTCACGCTGGCTATGAGCGGCTGATCTATGGGCTTGCCTATCTGGCTAAGGATCTCGACGTAGACGTTGCTTAGTATATCCCCGTGCGCGGCGTGAACCCTTTCCGCAATGATCTTCGCTAGTACATTGTAGATTTTTCCAACATGGTTAACTGGGTTCTTGCCCGCTGTCGCTTCGAGGCTTATAGGCCTCATCGGCGTTATCAGGCCATTAGCTCTATTACCTCTACCTGTAGCCCCATCATCGCCATGTTCGGCTGAAGTACCCGTCACCGTGATGTAGAAGCTGTCTTTTTCAGGGATGTCAGCGGTGTTGACGTATACTTTGACATCATATTCAGGCGCGATCTTGTGGGCCAATTCCATAACTTCCTCGACTATGCTCTCTTTAACCTTCAAGTACTCGTATTTATTGCTTACTTCACTATCGATAATAGCCGCAGCTATCGTGAGTATTACCTGCCTGTCTCTTCTCAGCCCCATCACCTTGATGTCCTCTCCCACGGCTGGGTACTTTTTCTTGAATTCCCTGCTATTGAGAAGTCTCTCGGTTTCGTAGACCAGTTTCTCGAGAACCGTTAACGGGGCGAAACCTACTCCGATGCTTGTATCGTTAGCTAAAGGTACGTACTCCTTGCCGGCTTCGAAGACGGTTACCAGGTCCGTACTACCCTTTCTGATCTTGTAATCCACTATCACGTGGAGGTCGGGGTCGAGGTACCTGAAGTTCTTTCTAATCCAGTCCTTTACTGCTTCCACTACAAGCTTACCGTATGGAATGCTGTAGGTAACACCACTAACTCTAACCTCTGTAGTCGCGCGGCCGGCGACGATTATGTATATAGGCTCTATTACATCTCCGCCCCCAAATCTCGGGGACGCCTGCCCACCCACCAGTAGCGTCTTATCTAGGTTATGGTGTAGAATAGTACCAAACTCCTTTAAGTAGTACTTGCAGAGCATCCGGGAAGCCGCCTCGCTGGCGGAGTCCGCGATGTAATCGGGGTGTCCGAGACCTTTCCTCTCAACCAGTTCCACTTTCATGTCTTGAACGTTCTGCATACGTAGAAGCTCCACTTCAATATTTCGGGAAACCCCCACCGCGAGCACCCTGAATGCTATTTTCTGCTAATTAATCCAAAGATTTTAAAGTTTACTGCCATAGCTCCTTGAGCAGCTAGTTTCACTCCTCACAATAAAAGGGCCCTTCACCGATACCGTATTCTACTACCCTAAGCGGACCGGGCAGCACATCAAGTACTTGCTGCTCGCTTAAAACGTATCTGGTACCGGTCTTTTCGAGCGCTTTGTTTACTAGAATTCCCACGATCTCGCCGGCCGCCTCCACGGGCTTTACATCACCCGGTACCACTATGACGTAGGAAACGCAAGTCTTTTTTACTAGTTCAGGAGAGGCCGCGTAAACTTTGACGTAAGCTCCATAAATACTATCACAGAACACCCTTAAACCTATTCCGAGCCTTAGCGGAACCCTGAGATAGTTTCTCTCGCCATAAACCATGAACGCGCCCTTGGAAAGGTATTCTCCTGAAGGTGGGCTTTTCGAGACCTGTCTTCCCTTAACCCAGTAAACCTCCACGTAGCTGTAACCGGCTTTCCACGCCTTGGAGTAGCACGCGGCAATAACGGCAGCGTCGGCTATGTCATCCTCGTTAAGCTCTGCTCTGTTTCTTAGCATTACAGTTGCCGGCGCACCATGTACATTGGCATGGAGAAATACATCGTCTTCTCCCAAATACTTCTTGACAAGTAGTTCGTTTTGAGCAGCGTCGCGCCCGGCTACAACAATAAGGTTGTTCCTGGTTAAGCTCCACCTAAACTTATCATACCAGTATCTAGGTGGAGGTTTAGCGTGTATGCGAGGAGCCAGACGCTTTTCCAGCTCGATAGACTTGTTCTCAAGGGCCTTAAGGGCTTCCAGTGCCCTTTCAATCTTCTTCTGGAGTTCGCCGCGCCGCTTTTCCAACCTCAAAACCTGGTTATCGAGGTCTTCCCTAATGGAGAGCTCTAGCTCGTTGTCACCGGTCTTGATTTTTATAGTTCCACGTCGCTCGTCGTACTCCACTACGTTGCACTCCGCTAAATACTGCCATCCTCTCTCAACGCGCGTTTTCCTCGCGCACTCTAGTACTCCTAGTACGGTGTAGTAGTTTTCGTAAATGAGTGAAAGGGCTTTCGTGACCCTTTCAAGCTCTTTTCGGTACTCTTCAATAGCCTTTTTTTGCTCTTCAATGCTCTTTTTCCACATCTCAGCCTGCTTCTCGGCCTTCATTCTTTCCTCTTCGGATTTAAAGTAAGCTTCTAGATCAGTAAAGTACGCGTCTATTGCGCTGTCAAAGTCTCCGACTTCCTTAACCTCTAACCCGTAGATCTCGGCGAAAAGCCTTGGTTTATAGGGCGAGTAAAACTCAATTCCCTTGTTCCCGTAGACTAAGTATCCTTTGCCTTCTAGAGACTCCGTTACCAATAGCACATAATAGCGTGCAAGTTCTTCTAAAGCGTATTTGGGAATTTCTGTAGGTTTCTTTAGTTTATCTTCGTAAAGCCCCGTTCTCAAAAGTAATTCTTCGGCGATGTAGCCGGGTAATCCCCATTCAGAGACTAGACCCCTTACAAGGTCCTTTCCCTTCAACACAGCGTCTACTAGCGCTTTAACGTTCCAAGGTGGTAGCCCTCTTACCGGTGGTGGTTGGTACTGTAGGCCGGGCTTTATAGTTCTATCCTTGAACTCCTCGAAGCGCGAAGAGTAGATAACCTTACCGGTTGCATCCGTTAATACCCATAGACCCCGTGGCAGTAATTCAACGTAGTTTACTAGCTCTTTACTACCTTTTAGAGCCTTGATAACTACTATTCTTTCCCACCACGGCATTTCAACGCTCACGATCTTTCCATCTCTTACATGCGCACGCAAGTACCTAGCCACATTGTCGATACTTTTTTCCCCGGGCTCGCTAACGGAGATGTGTATTCGCTGCCCGGGCTCTACCTTTAGCAACTTAGTAGAGCCCTTGCACCTGATCTTCAAAAGCCAGCTATATTTCAACCTATACGCGTTATCTACGAAGCATTCTTTCAGATCCTCACTGTGAAGGCTTGTCCAAACATAAGTATCCACGACGTCCATAGACTTCTTGAGCACCATTAACACCTGGAGTGGCTTTTAAGCAGGGGGACCTCATATTACACACTTAGGTGTAGTGCTTGATAAGTGTACTCAAGAACCTGACCATCGAAGACAGGATCGTACTGCACAGACTCGTAGTGGGGATCATCTTCGGAGCTGCAGTCTTCGCCGCGTCCTTCTTCGTCCCTCCACTCACGCTCTCCCCCCTAGCATGGTCTACGTCTGTGCTAGTATACTACGTAACGGTAGTTCACATCGTGGTCAAGTACAAGCCCACTAGCAGGTTCCAAACATATCTTCGAGGTCTTGCAACTTTTTACGGCGCGTGGCTATTAACGGCAATAGTACTCTACGAGGTTGCAGGTCATTTGGGGGTGAGAAGGTGATAAAAGCGGTCTCGCTGGACCTCTGGGGCACGATAATAGAGAATGAGAAGGGGCCCTTAGAATCTTACACGCTGATGAAGCTCGAGGCACTTAGATACTCACTAAGTAAATATAGGTCTATCGAAATAGATGACCTTCTGCGCACATATATGAAAATCATGCGTTACAAAGACACAATACCGCCCCGGCTCTTTGCCCGCATACTAGCACTACTACAGGGGTTTGAACCAAGTAACCCGGTTACGGAAGAAGCCGTAAGGGCTTACGAGGAAGCTGTATATGCCTATAAACCAAAAGTGATGGAGGGCGCTCAAATACTACTCGAATACGTTAAAAAACGGGGTTTAAAGGTCGTTGTAGTCTCGAACACGTCATTCTCAGCTAAAGCAATCGCGAAGATTCTGGAAAACTCCGGTTTACTACAATACATTGACTACATAGTCTCTTCAGCGGACACCGAGGTGGTGAAGCCTAATCCAAGAATATTTTACGCCGCGCTTAAAGCTGTAAACGTAGAGCCAAGCGAAGCCGTTCACTTAGGGGATTCCTGCGTTAGAGATGTCATTGGAGCGTATCTTGCTGGAATAAAGCCGATACTTCTCGCAAGGAGCGAAGAGGCCATAGAGTTATGCCGTCAAATACCCGAATTGAGGGTTGTTAAAAGCCTAGAAGAGGTGGTGAAAGTACTCGAAGAAGCGAGTAGTCTACGGACCAGGTAACGTTCACGTAGCGTTGACCTTTAATGCCGCGAGTCAGGGTAACACCGAGTTGAAGTGGCGCGATCATGTCGACGCGTAAACCCATGCTAGTTATCGAGCACTGCGAGCCGGATTTAAGTCCATGGCTTATTCTAGAATACAGACACGCTTCGCTGATATATGGCCGCGACCACGTAATATTCACTAACGTACCTGAAAGGTACCACAAGCTATTGGCTAGGTACGGTAAAGTAAGGCGCGAAAGCGTAATTGCCCTTGTCAGCAATGGCGAGATGAAGCTCGAGGAAATCATAGTGCTGGACCCAAGAGCTGAAACGCCCTTAACCTACCAGGACCTGGCAACGGCGAAGTACGTAATAGTTGGCGGCATACTGGGTGATCATCCGCCGCGTGGAAGGACGCATCAGTACATAACAAGTAGACTACCACATAGCGTGAAATCGCGCAATATCGGTAACGGGCAATACAGCATAGATGGGGCAACGTACTACATTGATTACTTATGGAGGAACAAAGACTTAGCACGCTTCAAATACGTTGATGGCATTTACATCGAAACCGATCAGGGGTATGTGTACCTGCCGTACCGGTATCCTCTCGTCAACAGCAGACCGCTAATAGCAAACGGCTTAGAGTACTATCTAAAATACCGCAAGATGAGGGATGATATATGGAAGGAGATAACGTCTCGGTAGAGCTGAAATCCAGTCACCTTACCGCATCAACCAAACTTAGCTTATTCGTAGTACAGCCGATCCCTTGATCCTCGCCGACTTTAAGTTTCTCAGCGCGATGTTGACCCCTTCAAGCTCATACTCCTCTACGTGGATATCTATGGGTACTTCAGCCGCCAGTCGCAGTAACTCCTCTATATCTCGTCTTGTAACATTTGCAACGCTCTTGATCTCCTTCTCTTCCCATAAGTGGTTTTCGTAAACGAGATTTACAGGCGTCTGCTTCCTAATAACATTTATAACGAGTCTTCCACCTCTGTTCAGTAGTTCAAGAGCGCGTTTAACGGTCTCTCCCACGGGTGTGAAGTCTATTGCCCTGTCTAACCTCGCAGGAGGGTCTTCTTGCGGGTGGCCTGTCCAATCCGCTCCAAGCCTTCTAGCCAGCTCTCTGTGCTCGGAGCTCCTGCTGAAGACGTATATCTCGGCGTCTGGGTACAGCCTCCTAACGACCTGTATTATTATGTGAGCAGATGCGCCGAAACCGAACAAGCCTAGTCTAAGACCGTTAGACATGTTAGTTAACCTAAGTGCACGGTATCCAACTGCGCCAGCGCACATTAATGGCGCGAGCTTAACGGAGTTAACGTTCACCGGAGCCCGGTATACATAGTCTAAGTAAGCCGTGGTGTATTCCGCGTAGCCGCCATCGATGTGGCACCCCGTGGCCTTAAAGTCCACGCAGAGGTTCTCTAAGCCCCTCTTGCAGAAATCGCAGTTACTACACGTCCAAGCAATCCAAGCAATACCAACTCTATCCCCCGGTGCGATCCTACTAATAGTTTTCGGGGCTTCTACGACTTTACCGATAACTTGGTGTCCAGGTATTATGGGCAGTTTGCACTTAATCCTACCTTCAATAATATCTATGTCTGTGTAGCAGACACCACAGGCTTCTACGCGTACAAGTACCTGGTTATTACTCGGAGCGGGGGTGTCGAGGTCTGTAAGTGTAAGAGGGTCTTCTTTTAGTGGAAGCTCCATGGATCTACGAGGTAAGCCTTCAACGAAGATCTCCGCGTTTTTATAGAGGACCGCCGCCTTCACGGGCCACACCTTAGATGTTCTAAGCACTAACACCTAAAACTAGTAGGCATAACCTTCCTAATTAAGCGTGCTACATCTCACATAAACCTGAGAAGACCCAAAAAGAGAGGTTAAATGGAGATAGAATAAGTTGCCCACTTTATACCCACAAGAAGAAACGCGTAGACTCGGCTTCAACGAGAGGGTATAAAAGTCCTTGTAACTACTATGAACTTGGTGGCTCCAGGTTAACGGCGTTACATGCTTTAGATGATCCAATAATACCCGTACTGTTTCCAAAATATCAATATATGCTGATACCCTATCTTATATATACTTTTTAAGCGATTTTAACGAAGTTACAATTTGTTCTGGTGCCTAGGCATGAAGAAGCACGCTTTAATTGCTATAGTACTAGTCATCGCAATCGTCGCAGCAATATCCGGGTACTATATTGGAGTATTGACGAAGCCGCCCGTAGTGAGTGAAGAAAGCCCTCTACCGTCAACAACTCCCGCATCTCCTATACAGAGCACTACACCAACGCCGTCATCGCAACCGGCATGGACTCCCCCTGAGAGGATCAGGGCGGCGTGGATATATGTGGGGCCGGTCGGGGACATGGGCTGGAGCTACATGCATGATATTGGAAGGAGGGTGGTAGAGGAGCTGTTTGGAGATTGGCTTAAGACAACGTATAAAGAGAGCGTTACTGAGGCGCAACTTCTTAGCGTGATTGACGAGCTTGTAGCGCAAGGATACAACGTAATCTTCACGACATCCTTCGAGTTCATGGACATGACGATCGAGGCAGCTAAGAAGTACCCGGACGTAATGTTCTTCCACTGTTCCGGTTACAAGAGGGCGCCTAACGTGGGGACGTATTTTGCAGACCTCTACCAGGTTTACTACTTGAATGGGTTATTAGCAGGCGCGCTTACAAAGACCGATAAAATAGGCTACGTTGCGGCACATCTGATACCAGAAGTAGTTAGGCACATTAACGCGTTTGCCATTGGTGCAAAAGAGGTGGGTGAACAGCTCGGCAAGGACATTAAGGTGTACGTGATTGAAATAGGTGCATGGTACGACCCCGCTAGAGCTAGGCAGGCGGCAGAGGTTCTTCACAGACAGTATGGTGTAGACGTGCTAGCGTTTACGGAAGACTCAACGGCTGTGGTTGAATACGCGAAAGAGAATGGACTCTACGTCTTTAGCCATTATGGGCCCATGCTCAAGTTCGGTCAGGACGTGGTGGTGAGCGGGCAGCTCGTCAGATGGGAGTACATATACGCGGACATACTACTAAAGATCAGGAGCGGCATCTACACACCATACAACTTGGAGAACGTGGATTACTGGTGGCTTCTAAGCTCGGGTGCAGTTGAACTAGGAGCTGACATCAACCCTGACGGATCGGTAGTAATGATTAACCCGATGTACGAGCAGGTGCTCAGTACTGTCCACGTTGTAGACAAACTTACCGGTGAGCGCGTGAACGTTTATGACCTCGTCATGAAGAGGTACTACCAGATGAGATCGGGAATGTTGCCAACGATACTGGATACTAGTGCCATTGGACATAAATACACAAACACCTCGTACATCAGCGTTAACTGGGCCGGTAAGATAGGAGTGGTGAAGTACCCGGTAGCACAGCTCTTCGAGCCGTTTACTGGGCCCCTTGAAGGCTACTGTCTACTACCACCAGAGAGGTCTTATAGTTCGTGGTGCCAGAGCCCAGGACCAGGGGGGACCGTTAAAATACCTAGCGGCCTGATGCTAGGTCACGCCGATTTGTGGAACATGGATTGGTTTGTATCGTGGGTAGTTAAAGTGGGCGGCTAGAGGCAAAGGGTGCGGACGACCTTGAATAGTAGTGTTCAATCTCTGTTTTTTTCAGTTCCTAAAACTCCTTCTAGAACGTTCTCATCGCGCTTCCCAGCATCGTTTTCAAGGTGGATTTATGGGTGCTTATAGCTCACCAATCATATCGGTAAGGAACATATCGAAGTCCTTTCCCGGGGGGATTAAGGCGCTCTACAAGGTCTCTCTCGATGTATATCCTGGGGAGGTGTTAGCTCTTTTAGGTGAAAATGGCTCTGGGAAGTCCACACTGATCAAGATACTGTATGGCATGTACGTTCCGGATGAAGGTAAAATCCTGATCAACGGCAGGGAAGTTAAAATAAGTGCTCCGAGAGACGCTATTAAGCACGGAATAGTACTGATCTCGCAAATTCCCCAGCTCATAGATAACTTCACTGGCGCCGAGAACATACTACTAAGTCTTAGAGAGGCGGGCTCGTTTACAACTAGGAAGGCCTTTCTTGAGCGCGTTAAAAAAATCACTAGCGAACTCGGTATTGGGGTAGACCTCGATCTAAAGGTTCATACGCTTACATATACGCAAAGACAGTTAGTTGAAGTTATAAAAGCCATATTACTCGATGCACGCGTATTGCTAGTAGACGAGGCGCTCACATACTTGCCTGAAAGTGGACGAAAAGAGTTCTACAAGTTCATGCTGGACTTTAAATCCAAGGGCAACAGCATTATCCTAGTAACGCACAAAATATCAGAAGCCCTAGAAGTAGCTGATAGGTTAGCCATCTTAAGACGCGGTGTTCTCGTAGACGTGTTATCGAGGAACGATGCAACACCTGAAAAAGTGCGCTTACTCATGTTCGGTGTGGGTGTAAACTCCGCCCACAGTATGGTAGAAGAGCGCGGTGAACCCGCCCATTCAGGCAAGGAAGTCATCACTGTAAAAGAGCTCGTGGTCTCCGGCGACTATGGCGAAGAGTCTGTGAGGGGTGTAACGTTTAATGTCAGGGCGGGAGAAGTTATCGGCATAACTGGGTTAACTGGAAATGGTCAGCGCGAGCTCGTAGAATCTATTATGGGGCTTCGAAAAGTCCTCCGCGGAAAGATATACATTGATGGCTTTGACGTAACAAACAAGGGTTCGAGTACTGCGAGAAGCATGGGTGTGGGTTTCATACCTGATACCCCGCTTAGGTACGGCGTCGCGCTAGACATGAGCATACTCGAGAATACCGCTCTAGTGTTGAGTAGGAATACGCTTTTATTGGACTTAAACGCGGTGAAGAAAACAACTCTAAAAATCATTAACGATTACAACATCGCCACTAAAAATGATGAGGTCCCCGTTAAGCTGCTTTCAGGCGGCAACCTAATGAAAGTCGTAATAGGCAGAGAACTGGAGTACGCGAAAAAAGCGCTCGTGGCATACAATCCAACAAGGAACCTGGACGAGTATACTAGCAGTGTTGTCAGAAAACAAATAGTAAGGAAAGCCCGTGAAGAAGGGCTCGCAGTCCTTTACGTCTCAGAGGACCTAGACGAGGTGATGCAGGTGAGTAGCACCGTATACGTAATGAGCTCCGGAATCTTGCATGGGCCTTTCGAAACCCGGACTGTAGAAAAGAGCGTTCTTGAAAAGTTCATGGTGATGTGAGGTTGAAGTTTATAATCTTAAAGAGAAAAAAGCCTCTCAAAGGCGGAAAACCTATTATATCGCTCTATTCAATAGTGCTAGGTGTAATACTGTTCAGCTTAATACTGCAAGCAACAAGTAAGAACTTTCTAGACGTATTAAGAGTTATTTTAATGTCTTTCACGTCACCGAGCATAGTGCTAGACGTACTCGCATTAACGATGCTGGGTTATGCTTTGCTACTTTCGTTTAAGGCAGCTACTTGGAACATTGGTGCAGAAGGCCAGTTCTTCGTCGCGATGATACCTCTTATCTACTTACTAATAGTGAAGTACCCTGAATTTCCGTTACCAGGCCTAATGGTAGCCTTAGCCACCCTCTTAGCAGGTATTATGGGTGCATCATGGGCCATGTTAGCGGGGCTAATCAAGGCGCATACTGGTGTAAATGAGGTTCCCATAACGCTAATCCTCAACTACGTAGCTTACTACATAGTGAACTACCTCGTATACTACCCCTTCAGAGGACGACATGTATACGGCTACACTAGAACAGATGAGTTACCAAAACACTACACACTGAACGTATACCTTAAACTGAGCTCACCAACTCCCGAATCGAGCCCGCTATATCCTGTGCTGAGATGGGCTTACGACATTACATACCAGTTAACCTATTACGTTTACTGGTTAGTGGTAGCTATAGCGACGGCCCTGGTAGTGTGGTTTATACTGAGCAAAACAACCTTAGGGCTACGACTTAGGGCCCTGGGGCACAATCCAGACTTCCTCCTGGCAAGCGGCATTAACGTTAAAAAGTACTACGTCATTGCCTTAGCCGCTTCAGGCTTCTTCGTAGGCATAACCAGCGCGATGTACCTGCTCAGCTATGCTAAAAGGCTTTCATACCCGATCGAGGCGCAAACAGCCGGTTACGGCTACTTAGCAATACTTGTTGCTTGGCTGTCACTGCTGGAATTGAAGTATATCCCTGTAATGGCGTACGTGGTCGGAGCCTTAAGGAATGCTGGCATAGCGTTGCAAATAACCGGTTTAGGTGGTATTGAACAATCACTACTCATCATTGGGACAGTACTATTTTCTTACTCTATACTCAGCTTCCTATCCGAGTACGAAATCAAGGTGATGAAATAGCGATGTCAATAGACCTGCTCTGGGGAATTATATCAGCGTATGCAACGTTGCACTTAATTGCACTAGGTCATAGCGTATTTGAAAAGTCAGGTCTCTTAAACCTAGCTATAGATGGGGTTTTCTTCCTGTCAACCGGCGTAGCTGTATTCGTGGCGTGCAGTACAGGATCTCCACTAGTAGGCTCGTTCGCCTCGGCAGTCGTAGCTAGTGGTATAGGGCTTTTACTTGCATATGTCATGACGGTGTTGCCCATCAGCCACGGAGCTGTTGGCCTCTCAATGATGTTCATTGGTTACGGCTTAGGCATAATATTCGGCTACCCCGTGAGAATGTTCGTTGGCGGTATAGCGACGTATGCTTACACCATCAGCGCTGAAACATACGTAACGTTACTTGCGGCGACACTGCTCGTGAGCATTGTACTCCACTTTCTACTAAAAGAAACGAAACTGGGTATAATGATTGTGGCGTGCGGTGAGAACCCAGCTGTCGCAACAGCCCTTGGAGTCGACGTCTTGAAGACTAGGCTATTAGCGGCTGCTATAGGATTCGCGCTAATAGGTTTCGGGTCTTCACTGTTCCCACTACTCTGGCAGAGGTACTGGGATATCAGGAGCTACACGCTCGGCCTTGGCTGGCTAGCGTTTACCGTAGCGTTGGTTGCTGGAAGGCATCCCCTAGTGCTGATACCGGTGTCACTATTGTTTGGAGGGCTTTATCATAGTTGCATACTTCTCACGGCTACTCTCCGAATACCGGTGGACGTAGCTAAGTCCATACCTTTTATAGCGGCGCTTGCAGCCATGATAATTTACAGTAAGACGAGAATAGGTAAAGCCCTACTACCGCCAACGAGCCTGGGTAAGGTGTTTTACAGGGAAGAAAGAGCGATATAGCTATGCTTTTCACAAGCTCTCCGAGTTTTCAATCTCGTGCAGTAGCCTCTTATACGTCTTCGGTTCGTGTTTTTCAGCTACAAATTCCACTATTACATGCCTAAATCTCGGCTCTATTTTCTTTACTTCTTCCTCTATCTTACCTGATAGCCTTTCTAAGTCCTCTACATCCAGGTGCTTATCCACTTCTACCTCCAGTGCGAGCATGTATTCGTCTTCGGTGATCATCGTAGCATTAAACACGTTCACATCTCTGATCTCACCCATGTTAAGTAAGCGCTCTAGTACACGTCTTAACACCTGTCTGGGCGGTGCCTTACCTATTAGTACTTGGAAGTACCTGTAACCAACGCTAATCGCGGATATCAATATTACGCAGGACAGCACCAAACTACCCACAATATCAAGGAACTCGCTTGCAAGTATCAGCGAGCTTAATGCCAGCGCGCTACCAGCTACATCGCTCATGGAGTCCAACAACCCACCTTCAAGTGCCGGATCGCTGTTACCCGTTCTCATGCTTAGATATACCACTAATAAGCCCCCCACGTTCAGTAGGAATGCAGGCATAAATGCGTAAATGGACTGCAATGAGACCACCATGCCTTCATGTGCTCTTAGTACGTTAACTACCTTGAATAAGGCTATCGTAAATATTGAACCGCTAATGATCGATATTGTTATTAAAGAGAGAACGTAAAGTGCCCGCCGCGTGCCATATGGATATACAATGTCACTTTTTCTTCTCTCGTAGCTGAGGCCGAGAAGTAGTAATCCCAATCCAACGGCGTCGCCAACATCATTTAACATGTCTACAAATACGCTGGTAGCGGTAGTCCCCGTTACGCTGATGATCTTTAAGATGGCAGACGTCAAGTTAATTATGAAGAGCAGGGCTACCGGATGCAATTCTCACCATTCACCAGCTAGTTATATAATCTCCCAAGAACACCTTTTAAGCGTTATACTTAATGGCGAATACCGCCTTATCGGCAGACTGTGCGAGAGGCTTACTGCTAGAAAACTATGGGTTTCTGGTACTGGTTAGTGATGGCCTAGTAGCTTTCGAGCTGAAGTTCACCTTTTTTCGTGTTTTCTGGCACCCCATAAAGCATCCCTGTAAGCTTCTAGTTGCCTGACCTCGAACCCCATGTACTCGGCGGCCGTCAATACCTTCACGTCCTTTCTCAGGTTTTTTAAACGCTCCATGTGCTTTATGTAGTTGCGATCCCTGAGGAAGTGGTGATCTATTACGATCGTCGAGCCCTCTTTGAGGCTCTTCACCAGCTTAATGGTGTTCTCCGGTACTTCATAGCGCGGGCTGAAATATGTCGGCGGGCCGCTTATTACCAGCAGATCAGCCATTCTCCTCCCGAGATAGTTGAGTGACTCTGAACACATACAGCCCTGCGTATCACTTGCATGCGTAAATACATAGTCATCCTCCATCATCGTCACTGCTATAACCCAACCGAGCTTTGTTCCGCATTCGCCGTGCGGCAGTGGTGGAGAGAATTCCACTCTTACACCATCTACGGTGAATGTGCTACCATCAGCGTACAGGACACGTTTAGCTAAGAAGCTAACTCCCATCTTCTTGAAAAGAGTGTAAGCCCTAACCCTCTGGCTTGGATTTATCTGCGCATAAGGGTTTTTAGCGTATATCAGCTTACCCCTATAGTACTCCTCTTCCCCATTCCTGTAAAGGTAATGATCTCTATGGTAGTGTGTTATGACTAAGTAATCTACCTCGCGAGTCCGTTCGCGTATTTCGCCGAGAAAGCGTTCAAGCGCTTCAAGCTCCTCTTCGTGCGGGGGAAGGCCGTATCTGCGGGGTGCGAGCGCCGCACCAGGATCTATGAAAAAGGTGCCACCGGTTGTCTCAACAAGCGTAGCCATGCTCCTAACTCCCATGCTATCAAACGATATGAACTTAACCTTCATTGACAGACCCCTCCATGATGTGCTTAAAGCTCCCCTAACCCTGCTATTAATAGTGGATAGGGAATCATGGAATTAAAAGTACTAGAAAACCCTGACCTAGAAGTCGTTGCATCGGCTCTTAAAAAAGCTATTATGAGTAAGCAATTGATAGTTGTTTTAGGCGAGTGCAGAGTGGACTATGAAGGTCGTGCAGCCTCGAGACTGGAACCTGGTGAGAGATTAGTTATTATTAAGCAAGATGGAGCTATACTAGTTCACAGACCCACGGGCTACTCGCCCGTCAACTGGCAACCTCCTTCACCTACCATAGAAGTGGTGTACAAGCCTGGTATAGGTTTAATACTTCATACCCTCAGGGATAGACCTAGAGAGTACTTGACAGTTGTATTCACAAAGATTCTGCTCCTGGTGGTGAGTCGACTCAGAGATGTAGGAGAGTTTACAATGTACATTGATGAGAAGGAAATGAGAGACGTGCTAGCCAAGAACCCGTCGCTAATAGAGGAAGGTTTGAGGGTTCTCGCGGTAGAGAAGATGGTGGGAGGCGGTTACGTAGACATATATGCCGTTGACGGGGTGGGTAGGCATGTTCTCATAGAATTGAAACGAGTAACGGCAACTAGAGAAGCTGTCCTGCAGCTTTACAAGTATGTAGAGTCTTATAGAATAGAGTACGGCGTTGTGCCACGCGGTATACTCATGGCACCCGCGTTTTCTCCCACAGCGCTTGAAACAGCTTTAAAGCTCGGACTAGAGTGTAAACACGTCGATCCGAAGAAGTTGTGGGAATTACTCAAAAAAGGTCAAAGGAGGAAAGCGGCTTTAACAGACTTCCAGGGGAGGCCGCCGAGCAATGGGTCTCATCAAGCCGGAAATATATGATTCCCTATACAGAGACGAGCAGTTTACAAAATACGAGTGTCTATTTGAACTGGGAGTAGAATTCAAAGGAACGATACTAGACGCGGGGTGTGGAACGGCATTACTATACGAGTACGTTGAATCAAACCGCGGTGAAACCGGTGCAAAATACGTATGCCTAGATCCGGACCCAGAGATGTTGAAGATAGCGGGTGCTAAAGTAAGGTCACCATTAATTATCCTCATTGAAGGTTACGCCGAAGAGCTGCCCTTCCGTAACGATGCCTTCGACCTCATAGTCTCGATCTCCACATGGGGTGTTCTATCGAGAACACCTAGCATGTTGAAAGACCTGAAGAGTGCCCTGAGAATGGGAGGCGTAATTGTTGTTACCGGTCATCCAAAGACCTACCATGTAAAACCCCGTGATGTGGATGAGAGTTTCTTTTATGTGGGTCAATGTATTGATGACTTCTACATGGCTACCAGGTAGGTAGATGGTAAATTAATGTGTTACGTCAAACCATTCGTCCTCGGTTTTCGCGCTCGAGAAGCTCTACCTTGTCTACGGGGATTGTGATATTTTTGCGAGTTTACCGGTGATGGTTGAAGTAATCATCACCAGCTCTTTCACGGCAACTCGTAAGGCACATTGGATATTCGCTGAGAATAGTGAGAACAGAACGGCACGTTTACGCTAATCAGCGCTCCTGGAGTTTAAGTTAAGCGTGAACGCGGATATGGGTGTGATGATCGTAAGAACAGTTACGTGCATCTAATGCTAACCTATAACTTGTACAATTTGTGATTTGTTTTTCAAATCCAATCGTTTACTCTACTAACTTGCCAATTTACCGGTGAGCGGCCTGTCGAGTTTGTTCTACTAACTGGTTAGCTCTGCTAACACGTGTTTAGAGTTTGACTTGAACGTTTTCCGGGGCAACCTTGCCATAATCTATGCTCACGAACTCTATGTTACTGCCTCTAATTATTACTTTGCCGAGTCTTAATGTCGGCTTCTCATCGTTGTATTCTATACAGTTTGATAAAACGACGTTCATTACTCCATCAGCTAATTCGAGCACACCTATGTACTCGTACCCTCCTTTAGTCTTTACCAGCACTATGCTACCTTCCGCGCTTTTCAGTAGTTTTAATGGGCTTGGTGGTTTCATATTTCTCGGTACACGGCTCAAAAAACCAGCCTCGGTAATTTTCTCTTGCACCTTCACTATATAATTGTAAGACCTTATAAATAAAGACTTCGCTGAAAAGCAACTTAATGCACTAGCCTAGTTCATACGGTGTACCTGATAGCTGGTTTTGTGTTTTTAGCCGACAAGCTATATATGTTCCTACTGCTGATGTGTACACAGGAAGTACTAGCGTAGATGCCTGCCCATAGGGTGTTCGCATTTTGAGGCTACTAGCAATAGTAGAGGGTTTTTTATCTGTAACCATGCTGCTTGGATTGCTCATGCTTACCGTGCCCTTAATAGATGCCATTTACAGGGAACCGGTTAGTCTGTGGTTCCTCACTGTGGGTTTGGCTTGTACTGTGACCGGGTATGTGCTGTACAAGTTAGTAGAACATGTAGGCAAGGTGGTTGAAATGAGTCTTCTCGAATCCATGATAACGTACTCGCTTGCGTGGCTACTGCTACCGGCAATATCAGCAGTAGCGCTTTCATTGGAGTCTTCGATACCCTACGAAGATGCTCTTTTCGAGTGTATATCCGGGTTTACGGGAACAGGCCTCACGGTAATGATGGGCCTGGATTCGACTAAGCGTAGCATACTCTACTGGAGGGGCCTCATGCAGTGGACAGGCGAGCTCGGTGTAGTGGTATTTACAGCGGTATTCCTACCGTTCTTCTGGAGATTTGGGGTCATACTTTATAGCCTGGAAAGGCCCACAAGGATCTCCGCGTCGTTGAGGGAAACGGCGATGAAGATCTTCTATATCTACTCGCTAGTGACAGTACTCGGTATAGTTACGTGCGTTTACCTCGGCGTAGAGCCCCTAGACGCGGCGGTACATGTGATGACGGCGATAGCTACTGGTGGAATGAGCAATTATGATGCAAACTACGAGAAGGTATTCCAATACGCTCCACTAAGCATATACCCTATAACGATACTCATGATCATTGGGGGCTTTAATTTCGTAACGCTTAGCCGCATACTAGGTGGCGAGTTTAAGCGCGCGTGGGAGAGCGAGGAGTTTAAGGCATTCATATACCTCAACATCACATTTATGGGTATCTCAATGCTAACAGTCCTTCCAACTGTTAACTGGTCTTTAGAAAACTCCCTGCTCTACGGGGTTTTTAACGCATTATCTGCGCTGACAACAACGGGCTTTAGCATAGGTCGGCTGGGTTCTATGAGCGATCACGTGAAACTACTTCTCACGCTGGCGATGTTCATAGGCTGTATGAGCTTCTCAACTGGAGGCGGCATAAAAGTCGTGAGATTGGTTATTCTCTGTAAGAAGCTAAAATCGTACATCGTGTCTTTCTTAACTGGGGGCACCGTTTCCCCGGACATTAGACTTGGAGGAGACGTATTAGATGAAAGAGAAGTTGCTAACGCGCTGATCTACATAATACTGCATTTATCGGCCCTTCTCGTAGGGGCTAGCCTGGTGAAGGCTATTGTACCGGGCGTAGACATGGTTGACGCAGTATTTGAAACCACTTCAGCTGCAAGTAACGTTGGCCTATCAGTCGGCGTGATCTCAGCACACGCGCCTCTCGGCGTAAAGATCGTATTAATGGCGCTTATGTACTTCGGTAGACTCGAGTACCTACCTCTAATAGCCTTTACAGGCCTATTATTGTATAGGAAGTACCGAGTATTCATTACTAGGTGAAAGCATGGACTTGTGGTTCCAGGAAAAGATACAAGTATTAGCGGAGGAGCTGAGGCATTCCAAAAGCATCGATGGATATTTAGTTAAGCTATCCTCTCTAGTATACGACTTAGAAGACTATTGTTACGGCAACGTGGAAAGGGCGAGAGAGCTTTTTGAAAAGACCCTAAAACACCCATTAATAGCTAACGAGCTCAAGGCCTTATCCTGCTACAGGGACGTAGTCGAGGCCAGCATTCAACGGGATCCTAGGATTAAAAAGCTTAGAGAATACGCGGATATTCTGGCTCGAATCCTCTCAGAGATCCCATGTAGGGAAGAAAAGCGACTAAGCATTAGCCGCGAGGCGACATTTAGGGTGGAGGAGGCTGAAACGCGCAAAGAGGAGAAAGCAGTGGTTCGGAGTACCCGTAGAACTTTATTAATTAAAATGCTCATGGCCACTGGAGTCATTCTGTTAATCGTGGCACTCGCTATCATAGTATTAATGACTTTTATGTAATAAATGGTTACGCAGACTCGGCCACGGCTTGCTTAAATATTTCTAACCCGATCTTGGCCTCCTCCTCGCTTATCGTAAGCGGTGGTATTAACCTAATAGCGCTTTTACCGCATGGGAGCATCACTAGCCCCTTTTCGAGGGCTGTTTTCACGACCTTGCCGCGTGTCATGGCATCCGGCCTCTTTGACTTCTTATCAGTTACGAACTCGACGCCCCACGCTAATCCAATGCCCCTGACATCGCCAACTCTCTCGAATTTTTCCTTGAGAGGCAGTAGTTCTTCGCGGAAAATCTTTTCAAGCGCCTGTACGTGAGGTAATAGCCTTTCAACGATCTCTATAGTCTTTAACGCGACCAGGCACGCTAGTGCGTGTCCTCCAAAAGTGTTGCTGTGAACGCCAGGCTGTCTGAAGTCTAAGTCGGCTTTGAAAATAGTTGCACCTATTGGTATGACACCGCCGCTGAGAGCCTTAGCCAGAGTTATTACTTCTGGCACAGTGTTGAAGTGCTCTATTGCAAACATCCTGCCTGCTCTGCCAAGACCCATCTGAACTTCGTCATCTATAAGTAACACTCCATACCTATCTAAGAGCTTTTTGAGCTCGGAAAAGAAAGTGCTCGGCGGCACAACGTAACCGCCTTCGCCTTGAATAGGCTCGGAAATGGTAGCTACGACTTCTTCCGGCGGCACTAGCTTATCAAATACGTATTCTTCAATGAACTCCAACACTCTATTCACCAGTTCGCCGGGTTGTTCGTATCCGTCAACATGCCACGGGTTTCTAAAGGGATTCGGATAGGGTACATGCACTACTCCGGGCATCCAGGGAAATACCCCCTTTTTCTGGACGCTCTTGCTTGCAGTTGTCGCTAAAGTGCCCATGGTTCTCCCGTGAAACCCTCCGTAGAACGCTATTATGAATTTCTTTCCAGTAGCCTGTCTCACTAGCTTAATCGCGGCCTCGTTGGCCTCTGTACCGCTATTCGCGAAGAACACCTTCTTAGGCATGCTACCGGGAGTTATGGCTACTAGTCTCTTGGCCAGTTCAACCTGATAAGGGTTAAAGAAGTCTGTACCCGCACCGTGTGCCAGCTTTTCGAGCTGCTCAAATACTACTTTCTTCACTTCGGGGTGCGTGGGATAGCCGAGGTTACAAACGCTTATCGCGCTAGAAAAGTCCAAGTACCTGTTTCCATCCACGTCGTAAATCCACGCCCCCTCTGCCCTCTCGATCACCAGTGGTAGTATTTCAGGATCGTGTGTCGTTGTCGCAATGTGCTTGTAGTGCTCTTCGATCCAGTATTTAGACTTCGATCCGGGACTACCGGGCTTCACTCTAACCTCAGGCTTCAATAATTGACCACCGAGGGTTATCTATATTATTAGTGTAGTTTATAAGCCTAGCATGCAGTAGTGCTAATCCCGCACCATGCGCGTGAATGAAATCGTCCCGTAGAACTTTAGCTTATAACTGTGACCCTTCTTATGAACTCGTGGTGACCTCTTTGGGCGCGGACATCATGATTAGAGCTATAACTTTCTTTACGGGTAGAATTGAAACGCTCCAGGATGCTGAAAACGAACTTAAGATAGCTGAAGACGTTCTCACCCGGGTTGAGAAGGCGCTTAAAGAGTACGGGTATGGAGTGTTCACAAAAAGAATTTCCCTGCCTGGAGGATCAAGAGAGCTCGCCTATAGGCTGGTAGATCGTGTGAGTAAAGACGTGCTGGTCAGCATAGGCTACTCCAAGGCGTTAAAACCCACGGATGTCGTTAATCTCGCTACGAGTGGACTATATGTACCGTTGCTCCATGCAAAGGAGCCCAATGTTGACGACGCGAAGACGTATTCGCAAATATTTCACGATGCTTCATTAAAAGACCCCGTATTTGCTACTAGAATAGCGATAGGCTTTCACGACGAAGACTTCCAAACACCGTACTTCCCGGACTCGTCAAGTAAAGGACTCAGAGCGATTGGATTAGCGCTTCTGTACCCGAGGTATTTGGTTAAATTGGTAAGGAGCGGGTTAAGCCTCGGCAAGTCATTCGAGCGCGTTTTCAGTGAGGTTGAAAAAGTAGCGAGTATTGTCAAGAGTATCTCGCAGTTGCCAGTAGTCGTGGACTACAGCTTATCTCCGTGGATGGATAACAGCGTAGCGGAGCTATATAGTGTAATCGAGTGCCCGCTCTTAGAACCGGGTGCGCAGTATTGTACGTGGTTGATGAACAGGTACATACAGAAGTGCTCGGATCAGCGCCTAAGGACGGGCTTTAACGAGGTAATGCTACCGTATGCGGAGGACCTCACACTCGTAGAGTACGGAGCCAGCGGGCTGATCAGGGCCAGGGACTTCTTGGCGTACGCTGCTACATGCGTTGCAGGATTGGACATGGTCGTGGTACCGGAAAATAGAGAGATGTTTACTCAACTCGTAGCTAGCACTATGGCGGTAGCGTACGTTAAGTCCCGACCCTTAGCGCTTAGAGCAATTCCCGTGACAGGCAACCCAGGAGATATTGTAGACTTGAAGAGGTTTGGTAAAGTACCAGTAATACCGTACTAGCCCAGCCGACGACGCTGTTTCTGCCAGAACAGTGGCGTTGAGCGGTCTGTGAACGTAACAAGCTATTGCTTTTATTCCACCATCTCCTATTAGAGTATTGATAGGGGGTCTTCTTAATGCCTATTGTGAAAATACGGAATAGCCTCGTGGAGGTTGGCGGTAAACCATACTCGGCTACAGAGGTCTTTATACACGGGGAGGTGGCTGGCGAGATCAGGGTCAGCAAAAGTAGCGGTATAAGTGGTGAGGTGCTCCTCAGCGGGAAGGCAAACGTCTCCATGGAACTCCCAGGAGTACTAGTAGTTGAAGGAACGCCTGGAGCCCTTCCTCCGGGTAGGCTAGAGGTACATGAGTACAGAAAAGGCTTGATCGTGAGAACTGATAATACTGTACGTGATGTTTACGAGTTAGTAGTAAAGGCTGAAAGCGCCCGGTTAGCCCTCTCCATCGTGTTCGCGCCCAAGAGAATTGTTCTACACTACGAGCCGGGTGCTATTAGACTCGAGGAAAGGCCGTTCCTGGTGAGTATTTACATTAGATCTCCCGTATTGGAGCGGAAAGCCACGGCAAACTAGGTATAGGTAGAGCAACTCTTTTGTGCCGGCTTTTTCTATGCATTAATAGCACCTTCTCGAAGAGCTCTACAGGTAGGCCTGTTGCTTGAACTGCATCATCTATACCCATCCTTAAGTCGAAGAGGGCGTATAATGCCAAGTCTATTTCATCATAGCTATAACCAAGTTCGCCCAGTGCCGTGTGCCCCTTCCAAAGCCTCGGTGCACTAGGCTTGTAGACTACTTGGCTAGGCAATCCAAGATGCCTTCCGAGCTCTCTGATCTGGGTCTTGTACAGGCACCCGAGTGGAAGGAAGTCGGCAGCGCCGTCACCATACTTAGTGTAATAGCCTATTAGTAGTTCACTCCTATCACTAGACCCGGCCACCACGGCGTTGTACTTGTTCGCGTAGTAGTAGAGGACGTTCATTCTAATGCGAGCTCTCAGATTACCCGTAGGGATGTCCTCGGCTATTTGTACGAAGGGTGCAACCCTATACGCCTCAACTATTTGATCGATGTATACGACGTGGTGTTCCACGCCCATGGACCTCGCCAGCTCGACAGCGTCTTTCGTGTCTTCTTCAGGCGTTACGTTACTATCAGGCAGTATTAGAGCTGTAACTCTACTGGGTGAAAGGGCCTTGACTAATAGTGCTAAGAGTACGGAGGAATCCAGACCTCCACTTAACCCCATGACGACCCTAATAGCCCCACTATCCTTGAAGTACTCTCTTACAAAACGCACAAGCGAGTCCAACACAGTGGTGTAAGGTATGTTAATAACATCTTTAGTTGTGAGCTTCAACCATTTCACCCAGCCTAGCCAGTCTATTATCATGTAGTATAATCATGTAAGGGCCTAATCTATAACCCTCGGAACGTCCCTAATCAGCAACCTATAAGCTATCAGGAACGGCTGTGTTAGCAAGATTATTACTACCTTGACGTACGTACCGCCGAGTATTACTTCCGGTAAAACCTCCCAGGGCACTGTCAAAGCGTACGCTAGTGGGAAGAATACGAGGCTATCGACAACCATGTTTACCAAGTCGCTTATAATGCTCCTAACGAGCACGAACGTTGTTACTATCTTCACGTCTTTATAAGCCTCTTTATACTTGACGTAGAAGTGCCTTTTCAGATCAGCGAAGATCTTCGCATCGAGAATATTTGCTACCCAGAACGCCGTGTAAGAGGCCACTACTATTCTCGGCGTTTGTAACATGTAAAACCTCCACGCCTCATCGTAGACTACTGCTAGATCCCTCGATAAGCCCATTTCCTCTAGTGCGGGTTCTTCGCAAGCTACATGCCATATTAAAGTACTTGCGATGATGTTTACCATGAGGGTTATTAGTACCGCCATGTAAGACGCCTTTCTACCGTAAACCTCGTTCACCATGTCTACTATCTGGGCCACGAAGGGGAAGATCAGGGTTGCACCGGCAGTTACCGCCACGACTCCGAAGAGATTGTACACTACGAGCCTGCTCGCTAGGATGTTCGATACTAGTATAAACGCAACGTACAGCGATACCAGTACAGGGTAACCGTAGGAGTCCCTGAATCTCCTTACCAGAAAGGCCCCCGTACAGGTCGATAGCGTTAAGCCCATGACCCAAAACAACCAGACTTCCATGGGTGATTCCCCAAGTCCTTTGCTACTACCACATTGCAAGGTACCAGCTAGACATGTAGTTGAGGGTGTCGGGGTCCTTGAACCCTCCTACCCGGTAAGCCGGCAAACTTCCTTGTACTCCTTGTTCATATCCCTTTCGTATACTTCTCCGCGCGGAGTCTTTTCCCTGAACACCCTCCCCTCGTAGTAGTACACTCTAGTAGCGGGGTCCAGCCAGCAGTCCGGTTTCAAGCCGGCCTTTAGGCAGGTCTCAGCTAGAAACGTCTCCTCATCCCAGCAGTACTCTACGGGGACTACGGGTAGCAATGTTCCCTTAAACCACCCCTTCTCCACCACTAAGCCGTGTTTACCTATTACTACGCGTTTTACTAGTTCAAGCCTATCAGTCGCATCTAGTTTAGCGGGTTCAGAGAGCACTGTAACCTCTACCACGATTTGGTCCATTTCCCAAAGCTCTACTGGCGGGAATCTGGGGTCACCGGTGGCGGCTTCAATGGCCGATTCTACAACTGACTCCACTAAGCTGTGAATTGGAGCCAAGAAGCCTATACAGCCTCTTAGGCTGGTCCTACCAGTAGCTGTGTTCAGCGTTTCCAACGTCGTGAAGGTCATGCCAGGTCTCAGTAGTTTTTCGCCGGGAATGTCTGTGGGCTTGAAGCGTTCATTAGTTCTGAGATACTCTTCAATGGCTTTTCTTGCGAGCTTTACAAGGTACACGCCTTCTTCGTACGTTAGCTCGGAGGGGTGAATAGGTTTCACTTGGCTCACCTAGGCTTTCAATACACTACGTATCAAACACGCTAACTAAATAGCCACTTTATCCTTTAAAGCTTCCAGTTTTTCCCTGGCATCACTGAGGATCCTTTCTATCATTCTCCAGTGACTGCCGATCCAGTAAACTTTACCACACCTAGGGCATTCCCAGAAATCACCATGTAGCTTATAAACATTAAGTGGAACTTTTTCCTTCACCTTTTCCTTATCTACCTTTACCAATGGCGTATTGTCTTCGGGGCAACGGGTTCTTTGAAAGTCTACGCTGAGCCTTATACCAGTGACTACTGCTACGTGCGCAAGCCTATCAGCCATGCCGTCTTCCCAGAGCAGTATGCTCTTCAAACCGAGCTTGATTGCCTTATTGTGTAATGCCCTATCTCGTGTCACGATAACTCTCTTCTCGAGCTCAGCCCTCCTCAGCACTTGCCAGTCTTCAGCCTTTTTATCGTACACGGTATCGTAACCCAGTATCCTCAACCATCGTGCAACTGTCCCCAACATGTTATCTACTATAAATCTCGGCTCGTCACTCATATACAAGACCGTAAAATTAACTCCGTAAAGGTCTTTAAATAAAAATGAGCCTAAACGTGCGGACGGAGCTTAGTGAACTATTTCGGAGCTAAAATTGCATAAAGAACATCGCGCTCGGTTACAATGCCCTTGAGAACCCCCTCTTCATCGATAACCAGGACGGAGCTCACATTTCTACTAAGCATCGTGCTCACCACGTGCGCTAAGTCGTCTTCTAGATGGGCGATTGCAACGTCCCTCACCATTATATTCGTGATGGGGAGTGCTAATACTTCACGTATATCGCCGCTCTGAGAGCGCTCTATGAGATCGTGTGTTCCAAACCCCTTCACAATGTCCACGGCCGTAATTATTCCACTTACAACACCCTCATCGTTTACCACCGGGAGCCTCCTAAAGCCGTAATGCACCATGGTTTCTAAGGCTTTTTTTAAATTAGTACCTTCGTTCACGGTGATCACAGGGCTCGACATGCAGTCCCTCGCCCTTAGGCCTATCGATACCGTCCCAGCAAGGTACTTAACGAAGTCGTGCTCCGTTACGATACCGTAAACTTCACCACTTCGCTTTAAGACCGGTAAGATGCCAGCTCCGTACACGATCATTCTCATTAGTGCCTCTCGTATACTTTCATCCACGTACACGACAACGGGGTTTTTCTCGGTAATACTTTCTACCGTTTCCCTGTTTAGGGCCGAGTATATGTTGTATTTGTGTTTTCTTTCAACTAACTGAAATAAATCCCCTCCACCGAGGTAATTCACGACCTTCATAACTGTAACTAGCCCCGCGAAGAGGTCGGTGGAGGTTACCACGAGGCTTCTGTACGAGCGTGCCATCTCCTCGAGCGCTCTCATTATGGGAGTGATCGGTGAAACCCGCTTCACGTCCTTCTTCGCTATAACCTCCAGTTCCTTGATGTGCTGGAATATTCGATCATCGAAGTTCGGAACGCCCTCTCTCATCCACCTATAATGTTCCTGCCTAAAAGGACGGATCTTAGGTCTAAACTTCAATGCATACACCAACCTTGTATATTATTAGGTAAGCAATGTAATTTATCTCTTTACTACTAGTGTTACGCCGTAAGGGCATTCCTTCATTTCGGTACCGGCTTCAAGGAGCCTCGACACACAGCGAGCAAGCATTTCTAGGAGCTGGCGGGTTTGCTGGGGATAAATCTCCACTCTGTAACCACTCCTTAGAGGCGTGATGAGTATTTCTATGTAACTAGCGTTCACCTGCTCTAAGCACTTCTTAACTGCCTCAGCCACATCATAATAGTCGAACTTCTTCTCGCCAGCCAAGCGCACCCCAGTCAGAGAGTTATACAGTACGAGGTAAATAACGGCGCTCCAGCTAGAACTATAAGTTTAGGGCTCGCGTAAGGCTTTTCGTAACGTTTTTAATAGTAACCGTGGTCACCCCAGCGGCCTTTGCAAGCCTACTAATTCTCACGGGCTGTTTAAGGGAAAGTGATGCTATGTAAAGTGCTGCAGCTGCCACTGCGCCGGGGTTTTTGCCACCAGCAAGCCCCCTGTTTCTGAGCTTTTCTATTATGTCCTTTGCACGGGAGACGACTTCGTTTTTTACTTCGAGCAATGGTACTAGCCTCTTATACAGGTAGTCTTCGGGGCTCGATAAAGGCATCTTAACGTCGAGGTGTATTAGAATCCTCTTGTACAGGTTTCCCAGTTTAACTCTACTCACCCGGGTTGTTTTTACTACTTCTCTAAATGAGAGTGGTACTTTATTTCTTCTACACGCGACGTATATGCTAACAGCCGCAACTTCTTCAGGTCTATAGCCTAGTGCTATGTCTTTTACAATGGACCTCTCCGCGATTAACTTGGCCTCGATAATGACCTGTACTGGCAGGTTCAGTCTACTGGCATAATCATCGATAAGGCTTACCACTTTCTTCTGAAAAAATGCGATAAGAGATCCCTCGTTACTAAGCTGGCGGTTGAGCCTAAGAATATATGGTATCGTGTAACTTATAAACCTTACGTTAAAAAAGAGTAATCTTGATCATTGGACCTAGCTCTACCTGCACTTACCAACATAAGCTACCGCGTCGACCTCTAGGTCGGAATCCCGGGGTAAACCGCTTACTTCGACCACGCTCCTAGCCGGAGGCTCCTCGGAGAAGTACTCCTTGTAAACTTCATTGAACTCCTGGAACCTTGAAATATTCCTCAGGAATACGGTTACCTTGACTATGTCTCGTAATGTGCCTCCCGTGGCCTCTACAATCGCCTTAATGCTTTCTAATACACGCCTTACCTTTACCTTGAAGTCTCCTTCGATGGGGCTACCGGTAATGGGGTCCACTGGAATTTGCCCAGATAAAAAGAGCCAGCCATTGGTGCAGATTGCCTGGCTGTAAGGACCAACGGGTTTAGGGGCTTTTTCCGTATATACAGCGACCTTCAGTGCTCATCACCGAAATCTAGTTTCATCGCTTCCGAGCTAAAATTCATGAATCTTAAGCGGGAACCACGACGTTGATTAAACCGTTCACGTAGCGCCACGATCACCCCTCCATGGTACTGGCTACTTACTCGTAGGGTATCTCTAAGCATCAACTGTTTCCTTTCACATGGTAGGGATGGTGGTAGAATTGCTGAACTGCAAATGGTGGCTCATTCGAAGGGGCAGTTGTATGGACTAGAAGATCACTTCGATTCCCGTAGCGCCTCAACGAGTCTTTCAATGTACTCTAGTAAGTCCCCTGATAAAAGTGACCTTCCTTCGAACACTAGTGAGAGTACCTTCTTTAGGACGCGCTTTACATTACCCTCACCGAGGTTTTTTAAAACCTCGTTTACGTGTAAAGTAGTGATGCCCATTTCCTTGACAGCGTTAACGAGTTTCTCGGAGGCCTCTTTAACCATGTTCTTACTGACAGCGTTAAGTAGCAATTCTTCGAGGCTCCTATACGCACGTTCGACCTCTAATACCCGTTTAGCTACATTAACGTCCACTAGTTTCGCCAGATCGCTGGCAACCCCTTCCGAGACGAGGATGGCTACCGATTTAGCATCATAAAGGTACTTAACACTCATGGCGTCCGAGTAGTAGTCTGACTCGAGTTCTACTAGAAGCGGGTTTTCAGGATCACCCACATCCACGTACGCGATGTAAGACCTCGTGTCGAGTCTCCGCTTAACCTCCGCGTATAGTTCCTTTATCATCCTCGGCTTTACTAATTCCGGTGCCCGGTAGTTAACTAGCTTGTAAGTCTCACTCCAGCTATATAGTCTTCCTTCGGGGTCTCTCGCCATGAGCAGGTATAACTTGTATTTCTCCGTCTCCACGCCAATCGGATAAGGTGGCTTCGTAACGGCAGGCTCGGCTCCTTCCAAGACAAATGTAAATGTCCACCCACGGTAATTATCTAGCGCTTTGTAAAGGCCATCGCGTTCAGCTATAGCGTCGGCTACTATAACGTAGGGATTTGCAATAGTGTTCAACGGCTCTTCCACTAGTTTGCCTTTTCTATAGTACATGTTGTGCAACGCGTATCTCGTTGCAAAAATCCACCTACTAAGTAGTGGATTGTAATACGCTGTTAGGTGCCATCCGTCAATCCTCATAGAGACTTCTCGTGGAACCAGGTCACCGCACTTCTCTTCGGAAATACCAGGTGACTTAGCGTAGCTTAGCGGTTTGTTAAACGGGTAAGCTAGTACCCTTGCCGGTCTATCACCATCAAACTGTATTACTGTGCCGAAGGCGTGTAGCGCTAAGGGAAATACACGGAAGGGCGTGTTTACCTTCCAAGAGTATATACAAATGGACTGAGAACCGGCACTGCTGCACTTCTTGTCAACATATTTAGTAAAGACCTGCCAATACCTATTGAGCACCACCTCAAGCTTCCTCGTTGGTTGGCCAAGAAGCTCGCCCACGCGCCTGACCTCCTCTTCGCGGGGCTGGTAACCCTCCCGCTCGACGCGGTACACAAACTCCTCCACTAAGAAAACCCTATTGACCATAAGTGGGTGTCACCGTAATACGTTCACGTCTCGGAGGTTTTAACGTTATTTAAATGATCTACGCTTCGAAAGGTGCTCGACCTTTCCCAGCTTTTTGATGCGTTTTCTAAGAGGGCTTGTAGAGCTCTTTGCCCTATATGTACTTATCAGCGACTCCGGGTTGCTGAGACTTCATTGGGGTACATGGGGAGGGACTAGAGAATAGTGTAAAGCCATCCCCAACAACTGGGGCAGGAAACGTCCAACTAAACTAAAAACTACTTTGTTTAAAGTTTAAAAATGTCGATGTGAGGCTGGCGGCTAACCCGCCGGCTTATAGATCGTATAGTATGGTAATAGCATTGGTGGACCTACAATCACACCATGCACGTTCTTAGCATGCACGATCATCAAATTGCCCTGGAGTAGCGGTATGAATGGGACGTCATCCGCTAGAGTTCTTTGAACCTGCTCGTATATGGTTGCTCTCTCGCCTTTATCCACCTTGATCATGGCATTTCTTAGTAGATCATCGACGGTTGGGTTCGCGTATTGCGACCCCGTCCATTTGTTGGCCGTGCTCATTAGGAATGGCGTTAAGAAGTTGTCAGGGTCTATGTAGTCTGGATACCAGCCGAAGAGGCTCAGCATCATTCTGGCATTTCTAGCGTAATCCACGTAAGTTGCCCATTCGGCACTCTTGATCTCCACTTTAATAATGCCTGTGGCTTCTAGCTGCCTCTTAATCAGTGCGGCGACATCGGCTTCGGTGTCACCGTAGTGTGTTGGAGTATACCATAGCTCTATTATCAGCTTGTTTTCTTCACTGTACCCTGCCTGTCTTAGCAATTCTCTCGATAGCGTGATATCGGGTCCAGGCCCATACTTATCTTTGAAGGCGTCAATGTGACCCCACATACCTGCCGGGATAAGACTATAAAGTGGTGACATGGTGTTAAAGAACACCTTTTCGGCGATCTCCGTTCTATTTATTGCGGCTGCTATAGCCCTTCTAACGAGCACGTTACTTACAGGGTCCATTTTTACGTTTATAATGATGTACCTTATGAAGGTTCCAGGTATAGATTCAACGACGAAATTGGGGTTCTTTGAAAGATCTACGTAATCCTGAGGTCTCAGAGTCCTCCACGCGATATCGATCTCGCCGTTTTCAAGTGCCAGTCTAAGCGCTGTTGCATCTCTGTAGAACTTTATAATAAATCTCTTGGTCTTAGGCCGTTCACCGTGATAGTGGGGGTTCTCCTCGAGTACTATATACTCATCTCTCTTAAACTCCTTTATGCAGTACGGTCCTGCACCACCCCACATCGCATCGCTCACTATTTCACTGTCAGGGTAGCTTGGGTGCACTGTAAAGTAAGGAGGGGTTGCAGCAACTGCTAAGAAATAGCTTGCCGGGGTTTTGAGAACGAATTTAACGGTGTAATCGTCAATGGCAATCACGTCTTCAACGAACTCCGTAACAAGCCATGAAGGGTCTCCTTGAATGGTCATTACCCGCTTAATACTCCTTACGACGTCTTGTGCTTTAACCGGCTTCCCATCGCACAGGGTAACATTCTTCTTCAAGTAAAATAACCAAGTGGCACCATTATCGAGGACTTCCCACCTTTCAGCTATGCCTGGGACAAGCTCATCTGTTCCCGGCTTGTACTTAATCAAACCCTCCATGATGTTAGAGAGGACTTCCCAGGTGAAGAAATCATACGCATTTGAGGGATCTAGGTCGGTTACCTTGTCCGTTACACCCATGACAACTGTTTCCGCGTAAGCGGGTGCTGTTGGGGCGGGTGCTGGAGGGGCTCCTGGATAAAGCAGGAGCACAGCCGCGATCACGATGATCGCTATAACTACTATTGTCACAGCTATGAGAGGCCTCCTAGCCAATGCCCCCACCTTCGTGTAATATATTTATATATATAACTTAAATAGCTTTATGCAGTAAACTCATAGGGAGCACGGAGCTGGAGGTCGCAGGAATGGGGTTAGCGCGTTACATCTTAATTAGAGGACTACTGATAATTCCAACAATACTCATTCTCTACACTCTGGTATTCGTGGTTTTAAGAGTGCTTCCGGGAAACCCGGTACTAGCTGCACTGGGTACAAAGAACATTCCCGAAGAGCAGTTACAGGCTATTATGAAAGAACTCGGCTTAGATAAACCGCTCTACGTGCAGTACTTTGAATACCTACTAAACTTCGCTAAAGGGGACATGGGTAAGTCGATGGTTATACGTGGGAGACCTATCGCCAGCGACATACTGGATAGACTGCCGGCAACGCTGGAGCTCTCAATCTGGGCAATAATTTTCAGTATTGCAATAGGCGTGGGTATCGGTTACCTTAGTGCTCGCAGTGGAAACGAGTTCCTCAAAGCGTTTACTAGGCTACTTGGATCCACAGTCTTCGTGCTATTCATACCCGCACTCGGGCTCACATTACAGCTTGTATTTTCTAAGTGGCTTAATCTACTACCAACTGGCGGTAGGCTTTCCGCTGAAGTTTTCGTTAAGCCGATAACGGGGCTTTACACGATCGATACTCTCCTTCAACTAAATGTAATGGAGTTCGTCGATGCCGTAGCGCATATAATACTGCCAGCTTTCACCTTAGGATTGGTTATTTCAGGCCCATACATGAGGTTAACTTTGAACAACATGGAGCAGGTAATGGAGTCTAAGATCATAGTAGCCTACAGGTCTAGGGGGATAAGAGAGGAGCGCATCCAGCGTCATGCATTTAGGCATGTTCTAATACCCATAGTAACCTACACCGGGCTTCAATTCGCGCTCTTAATGGGAGGAGCCGTATTAACCGAGACAACGTTCAGCTGGCCTGGAATAGGAACATACCTGGTAGACAAGGTTATGTATCGCGATTACACGGCCATTCAAGCCGTCATCATAGTATTCGCGATCATAGTTGGGTTAACCAGCTTAATTGTCGATCTAATCTACGCTTTAGTAGATCCCAGGGTGAGGTACTAGTGCAACATAAGGGAGTGCTGATGAAGCTGGAGATCGTCAAGAGCCCGTACTTCCTAGCAGGGCTAACAATAATATCTATCTTCATACTAATGGCCCTCCTAGCTGATGTGATCTCTCCGTACTCACCGGTAGAAGGTGTGGGGCCACCCCTACAGCCACCTTCTCCGCGGTACTTGGTGGGAACAGATAATCTCGGACGAGATATGCTGTCTAGGATAATTCACGGTTCACGGATAATGCTCACCATCGTGATGATTGCAGTGTGTTTAAGCGGGATGGTAGGAACAATTATAGGGCTTATAAGCGGGTATGTTGGCGGAGTTCTAGACCGCATACTGTCATTTGTAATGGACTCTATCTACGCATTTCCACCTTTAATACTAGCAATAGCATTGTCAGTCGCGCTGGGTCCCAGCCCGCTAAATGCCGCTATAGCGATAGCGGTCGTTTACATACCCACGTATTTTCGCATGGTTAGAGGGCAGGTTCTAAGCATTAAAAACGAGCTCTTCATTGAAATGGCCCGGGCCCTTGGAATACCATCAACGAGAATAGTCTTAAGGCACATCCTTCCACACCTAACACAGACTTTAATGGTTGTTTTCAGCATGAACAGCGCAGACGCCATTCTCACGGAGGCCGCGTTGAGCTTTATGGGCCTTACCGTCCAGCCGCCCACGCCCGACTGGGGATTTGATCTTTACAAGGGCAGGGGGTTTATACTAGCTGGGGCATGGTGGATGCTCGTCTTTCCCGGCATCATGATCACACTGCTCGCACTGGGTTTTGCGCTTATAAGCGAGGGCGTCTCGAAATCGGCGTCAAGGGGGTAGAACATTGAAGGAGGTTCTAGAAGTAAGCGACCTCTGGATCAAATACTACACGTTGAGCGGGGTAGTGCACGCCGTTTCAGGTGCGAGCTTCCAACTTGGTAAAGGTGAAATGGTCGCCGTGGTTGGAGAGAGCGGTAGTGGAAAGTCTACATTGGGATATGCTTTGCTAAACATGGTTCCAAAACCCGGTAAAATTGTACGGGGGCAAGTATTACTAGACGGAGTAGACATATTGAAGCTGGGCCCGGAGGAGCTTAGGAGGATCAGAGGTAGCAAGGTGTCAATGATCTTCCAGGACCCGTTCACAACACTAGACCCGTTAAGGAAACTAGGCACTCAGTTCGAGGAATTCCTCATAGAACACGGTGTTGAGCGAGCCAAAGCAAGGGCCATGGTCAAAGAATTCTTGGTGGCTGTGGGCTTGCCGGAAAGAGCCATGCACTCTTACCCCCACCAACTTAGTGGAGGGCAAAAACAGAGGGTCTCGATAGCGATGGCAGTAGCACTAAACCCCGTTGTGATGGTCGCGGATGAACCGACAACTGCGCTGGATGTCATCGTTCAAAGGCAGATAATGGACCTGATCGACGACATCAGGAAGCGCGTAGGCACCTCAGTGGTCCTTATAACGCATGACTTGGCTCTAGCGCTGGAAAGGGCAGACACGATAATGGTGATGTATGGTGGCTACGTAATGGAGCGCGCCGATAAAAAGAGATTACTGGCTAACATGATACACCCTTACACAAAAGCGCTCTTTGAGTCGTTACCGAGAATGTCCCAGAAGAGAATGCCTAAATTCCTTCCCGGATATCCACCGGATCTGCGGAATCCGCCGTCCGGGTGTATTTTTCACCCGAGGTGTGCATTTGCACAGGAGAAGTGCAGATCAGTTGCACCGGTCCTAAACGAAATCGCGCGTAACCATTTCGTAGCGTGCCACCTCGCTGGTGGTGAGCAATGAGTACGATCTTAGAACTGAATAGCGTGGTTATGGATTTCGAGATCGGCGTGTTTGGAAGGAAAAAGAGAGTAAGAGCGGTTGACCATGTCTCCCTGAAAATCTTAGAGGGCGAAATCTACGGGCTAGTTGGAGAGAGCGGTAGTGGAAAATCTACGCTCGGCAAGGTCTCGTTGAGACTGTACAAGCCGGTGAAAGGAAAGGTAATATATAAAGGCAACGACATCACTAAAATGCCCGAGAGGACCTTAAGACCCCTGAGAAGTGAAATGCAACTAATACCACAGGATCCTTACGGTGCCATTAACCCCGTACAGACGATTGGCGAGGCCGTTGCAGAGCCTTTAATAACGCACTACAGAATCGATAAGAGCGAGGCCATGGAACGCGTCTACAAGTCACTAGAGGAAGTCGGCTTAATACCTGTAGAGGACTTCGTCAAGAGGAGGCCTCGCGAACTGAGTGGAGGACAATTGCAAAGAGCGGTAATAGCGCGTACGATGATTCTGAGGCCGAAGTACGTGGTCGCAGATGAGCCAACTAGTAACTTAGATGCCTCGATAAGAACATCTATAATACAACTACTACTGGAGTTCAAGAGAAAGCACAACCAGGCTATCTTATTCATAACGCACGACATCGTATTGCTGAGCCTTGTGGCCAACAGGATAGGCGTAATGTACTTAGCTCAGCTAATCGAAGAAGGGCACGTAGAGAGCATTGTGAAGGACCCCCTACATCCCTATACGAAAGCGCTATTGAGCGCAATACCGCTCGTTAGCGAAGAAATGGGGCTGGAGAAGGTGTACCTTAGGGGGGAAATAGGAGATCCCGCTAACCCGCCTAGAGGTTGCCGCTTACACCCGCGGTGTCCGTTTATGCTTGAGAAATGCTCCAAAGAAGAGCCGCCATTAGTTGAAGTAGAGGGTTCTCGGTTTGTTAAGTGCTGGCTGTACTTTAAGTAGGTGGGTATTCCCGCTAAGTTTCGGCTACCTTAACGAAGTTTATAAATTCCTCTGCTCTCTTTAACGCAAATTTAAATACTAAACGTGTCAGGCTCGTATCGTCTACAAATAGGCCTTTCTGCATAAGTGCACGTTTAAGTTCACTTAGTTCCGTTATAACATTGCTCGTATTAACTGGTCTAGTGTGCTTTAAGACCTCCTCGGCTAGGTCTCCGAGGCAATCTACGCACCCTATTCTTGCGTTATCAAATACCGTCACACCATCCATTTCCAGCTCGCTTTTAATGTACTCCGGTAGCCTCGGCGAGGATACGAGGTAGAAGTGCTTTGGCTTGTAAATAGACTTATAGAACTTTACTAACTGGGTTTCGGCAACCCTTACCCCCCTTCTCCTACCCTCAACGATTTCTTTTACCACGCTCGAGTCCACGCCAAGAACGTCTGCGAGACCCGTCCACAGCCCGGAAAGCCAACGCTTAAACCACTCATCGAATGTAAGCGTAGGGTTTACGGGGCCTTTGAGTTCCCGTGTTCTGATGAACCAGTCTTCTAACTCTTTACATTCAACGATGACTTCCGGCCTGAGTACAGGTATGTCGCTCGAGGAGGTGTCAACAATGTCGAGTACCAGCCCCGAATAGATCATAATGTCGGGCCTTAAGCTGGTATAGAACTTCCAAACCTGCTTTAAGTCCTTGAAATCCCTCCAGCCAAGCGGGCGTGGCGCCTCTAGGTAAAAACTAAGCATTCCTTTACCAGGTACTTCTACCACCAGGTTTGGCGGCATGATGCCGGTTTTTTGCTTACCGTGTCTATCGAAGTGCACGAAGCCGTGTTCAGGGTATACTATCCTTGCAGAGTACTTGATGAAGTGCTTTAAAATAGATGCTAAAACCCATACCTCGTACACCGTCCTCATATTAGACCTCATACTCGAATTAACGGCAGAACGGACCTTCGACGCGTAATCCTCTAAACTAAGCTTCCTACGCAACAGGTCGTACGTGTATAGCAGTATTTTCTTCTTCAAATGCTCTAAGGGATCCTTTGAAAAATCACCAGTTTCGCGCGGTAAGAGCCAACCGCGACCTCCGATGCCTGGTATTACTTCACCTAGTAGATTGGAGAGCTCTTTTACGGCGAATTTGGCTCTTTCAATAGCTTCTACCGTTATAAATGACAATACTGCACATTCACGGAAACCGTCAAGTTCCTCCTCACATGTAGCGTCCCTAAAGGATAGCCTTGCTCCCGGTAACACCTTAACGCACTTCCTAACCTCAACCAGCAGATCTGAGCACCGTTTAAGGGCACTTAAAACATGATCTCCAGGCAATAAATAAACCCCCGAAGCCGACTCTTAGTAATACAGTGCCTTAGCATGTAATTATATCTTACAGGTTGAGGGGCGCGCCCTTAACCATGCTTTTAAGGTTTACTGAAAAATAATAACTATGGTTATCTTGCTGGATGGTTTTGCTAATGATGTGGGCAGGGTTTGCCTGACCGGTGAAGATGCCCTCGATCACTGATCACCTTCCTACAGTTGCGCGACCTAAATGCTGAGAAGCACATGGAGGATCTTAACGATTGAATGCCGTGACCCAGCCTCTACCACTAGTAGGAAGCTTAAAAATTCCCACCTTGGTAAAAATAGGTGGAGCTATAATTCCAGAGGTGGTTCGAATCGCCGGTAGATAGGAGGATATACGAGCACCCCATTTTAACGTTTCATAGAGGTAAAAAAGTAGTATTCTACTTCGAAGATACCCCCGTTGACGCGTACGAAGGGGAGAGCGTCGCTGTAGCCCTTTATGCCATTGGAATAGACGTCTACTCCTGGAGTAGTAAGCTGGCAAGGCCCCGTGGACCCTTCTGCATGATTGGTAAGTGTAGCAGTTGCTTCATGGTAGTAAACGGTGTTTCAAACACTAAGACCTGTAAACTTCCCGTAAAGGAGGGCTTGAAAGTGGTGAGGCAGAAAGGTTGGGGTGAGGTGAAAACTATATCGAGCGAGGAAAAGTACGTCGAAAAGGAGGAAATAGAAACAGATGTCCTGGTAGTAGGGGGCGGGCCGGCTGGGCTCGAAGCAGCATTAACGGCTACTAGTTACGGACTAAACGTTGTTGTGGTTGACGAGCACTTCAAGCTCGGTGGACAGCTACTCAAGCAGACGCACAAGTTCTTCGGTAATGTAGAGCTTTTTGGCGGTATGAGGGGCTTTCAGATCGCAGAGAACTACCTCAAAAAGCTGCGCAATGCACCTGGCATAAGGATATTAACAGAGACGGCAGTTTATGGCGTTTTTAGAGGTGGCGTGGTAGGGGCTGTAAGCGAAAATAAGCACTACGTGATTAAACCGAGGTTTCTCATAGCTGCTACTGGCGCGCAGGAGAGGTTCCTAGAGTTTCCCAATAACGACTTACCCGGAGTCATCGGGGCCGGTGGCGTGCAAACGATAATGAACGAGTTTGGAGTAAAACCGGGAGAAAAGGCGCTAGTGGTGGGTTCTGGTAACGTCGGCCTCATAGTCTCATACCAATTACTGCAAGCCGGCGTCGAAGTGAAGGCCGTTGTAGAAATACTACCGGAGATCGGTGGCTGGTTTGTCCACGCAGCTAAGATCCGTAGGTACGGTATACCAATACTCACGAGACACACATTGAGATACGTGGAAGGGGATATGAGGGTTAGAAAAGCAGTGGTCGCTGCCGTGGACGAGAAGTTCAACTACGTGCCCGGTACCGAGAAAGAGTTTGATGCCGACCTAGTACTCCTCGCTATAGGACTTGAACCGGATACAAGGCTTCACGCGCAGGCCGGTGCCGTAATGAAATACGTACCTGAACTTGGGGGGATAGTGCCTGTCAGAACGCGCGATTTAGAAACAACTGTCGTCAACATGTACGTGGCAGGCGATTCATCCGGTATTGAGGAGGCTACAACAGCTATATTAGAGGGCAGGATCGCGGCTCTCTCTGTAGCATCAAAGTCCTGCGATACCTCAAAGGCCTCCAAAGCCCTAGACGAGATGGAAGGGATCTTGAAATTCCTGTGGGAGGAATACAGAGCTTCGCCGTTACTGGCGAGGGCTCGCAAAGGCAAAGAAACCGCTACAGTAAGTCGCGAAGAACTACGTGAGCTGAGAAAGACGTATCCCCCGCCAATTTCCTTTGGTGATTCTGTATGAGCGGGTACCGTTTCCGGGAAACGGGCGTGATCGAGCTAGACGAGCTTGAGAAACTGGGATTACTGCCGCCTCAGGAGAGGCTGAAGAGAGGCCCTGTAGCACTATTAGAATGTCCCGAGAAAATACCCTGCAACATCTGCGTACCTTACTGCCCAACGAAGGCCATAGAGATGAAGAGTATAATAGACCTTCCCGTAGTAGACTGGAATAAGTGTACTGGTTGCGGAATTTGCGTGGTCGTATGTCCTGGCTTAGCGGCATTTGTAGTTGATTTATCCAAAGAGGATGCTGACTACGTAACAGTACCACACGAATTCCTTCCAGTGCCGAAACGAGGAGACGAAGTTGTACTCCTAAACAAGAAAGGTGAACGCGTCGGCAAGGGTACAGTCATCCGTGTATGGGAAAGAAATAGGACTTACGCGGTCACGGTCCGCGTACCTAAGGGGCTAGGGATGGAGGTGAGGGCTATATGGGTGGAGAAGAAACAGTAGTCGTAGTCTGTAGGTGCAATGATGTAACATTGGAGGAAGTTAAAAAAGCGATTGAGCAAGGTATAGATAACTTCGAGCTCTTAAGAAGGTACTTGAAGCTGGGATTCGGCCCATGCCAGGGTAGAAGTTGCATTATGATAGCCGCGAGGCTGTTTGCGAGGGTTACGGGTAAAAGCCTCAGCGAGGTCATCGCGGATTTCCGCATTAGACCTCCTCTATTCCCAGTACCGCTGAGAAACCTCATAACCGGTGAAGAGGAATGAAGGTCTTAATCATTGGTGCCGGTATAAGTGGCTTATTCATCGCATACGAGCTCGCGAACCGCGGCGTCGAAGACGTAACTATCGTAGAAGCGAGCTATCCAGGTAGTGGTGCGACTTTAAGGAACGCGGCGTGTTTCAGGTCCTCGTTTACATCGCCAGAACACGTAGTTCTGATGAAGGAGAGCATTAAGAGATGGCTTGAGCTTAGAGATGAGCTGGGGTTTGAACTGTGGCAAAAGGGGTATTTGTGGGTTGCAAGGAAGGAGGAGACGCTAGATACGTTTAAGAAACTCATAGACTTTCACCACAAGTTCGGTATACCCACTAAGGTACTTAACGTAGAGGACGTTAAGGAGCTGGAACCGCACTTAAACACCAAGATCATTACCGGCGCGATGTTCGACCCTACAGCTGGTAAAATGAGTGTGCTGGAGAACTTTACCAAGCTCTATTTGAAAGTGAAGAGCATGGGCGTGAAGGTTATACCCTACACCAAGGTCTTAGAACTCGTAGCCGGGAACGGCGAAATAAGGGCGGCTAAGTCTACGAGGGGGACGCTGGAAGCCAACGTATTCGTGATCGCGGCCGCTGAGTGTAGTAAGGAAATTCTAAGGACCGTCGGCGTGGATGTGCCAATAGAGCCTATACCTAGACACCCGATCGTCACGGAGCCTTACGTTAACATTCTTAAACCGGCATTAATAGTTGACTGGGACACGCCTGGGGCACCGTACATAACGCAGACAAGTCATGGGACCTTCTATCTCGCGAGAGATATAACAGACGTGCCGGGAGCTTCTATATATTCGACGAGAGTGGACATATTCTCTAAAACTATTAAACCCTTGAGAGAGCTCCTACCGTTCCTCGAACACATCTACGTCTTGAGGTACTGGATGGGCTACTACGATATGACTCCAGATCACCACCCGATATACGGCCCTGTTGAGCCGTACATAAACTTGTACATAGCTGCCGGTTTCAGCGGTCATGGAATGATGATGGGGCCTGTGACCGGGAAACTAATAGCAGATTGGATTCTCAGCGGAAAACCAAGCATTGAAATAGCGAATAACCTGACGTTGGAAAGGTTCAAGACTGGTAGACTAGTAAAAGAACTGGCTGTAATAGGCTAGCCCTCCTTCCGCTGTTTTAGTAGATAGTACCTCGTAGTAGACTCCTACGTCATTTGCCCCTGGACGTACGTTTATGTTCTCTTAAATGCCCTTTCATGTTCAGGTTCAGGGACTTCCACCCCACTCACGTGGACTTCGGCGTCTACGTAAAGTAGTATAGTATTCTTCATTAGAGAGCTAGATCTTCTACTTCGTAGACTGGGTGTGGGTTACCGCCTTACTTAATCACCGGAAGACCGTGCTCTCAAAAACCAAACCTTGTTATTTTTAAACACCTCTTGCCGATAGAGACACAACTGGTAACCAGTAATGGTTACGTGATTGTTAAAGTGATTAAGATGAGGCGCCTATTTCGCGTCTTTAACAACACGCTCGTCGGAGACTTAATTAAGGTCTTGTGGTCTAGGCTCCGTGAAGACCGTATATTAGATGCGCTGGCCCTGCTCTTAATCGCGTTCGCAGCATCGTTGACTATTTTAAAGGCTATCAGTATAGAGCCTAGCGGCGTCGGGCAGAGGCTCATATCCTATTGGTGTCAGTTGCGAGAAGCGCACAAAGATGGCTGTCTGCAATTGTTTTACTCACAACATACCACTCTAGAACAAGCGCTCTCGTTCTCGTTATTCATAACGGTGATAGCCTTAACGGCCATATCCATGAAACTAAGGTACTTCGCTGCAACCATTGCAGTATTTGCACTGGTATTCTTAGGGGTCGTACCACCACAAGAACTAATTGCCGGCGTAGAGTGGAAGTTAATACTCTTCTTGATCGGCAGCATGATCTTCGCTTACGTACTGAGGTCTTTAGGGGTGTTCAGGTTAATTGCGCTCACGATAATGCGTACAAGTAGAGGATCACCGACGATCTTCCTGACAATGCTCTTGACAATATCGTGGTTTCTAGCACTTGCGGTTGACGAGGCTACAAGTATAATATACGTCATAGCGCTACTTCTAGATTTCAAGAAGCTTACAGGCAGGGATATTACGCCATTTATTGTACTGGCTGTGCTGGCAACCAACACTGGTAGCATGGCCATGCCCATTGGAAACCCCATAGGCATATATTTAGCCTTTACCGCTGGATTGCACGCAGAGGATTTCGCCAGGGTAGCGTTACCACTTTCACTAGTAACCCTCCTACTACTAGTAGTGGTTAGCAGACTGCTGCTAGGCCAGCGCATCAGGGAATTGATCGAGTCCATTAAGCCCGAGAAAGTAGAAGTGGTTTTCACGGAGTTCTACACAAGGGTGGATAGACGCGGCAGGGTGCACATATTCTATGGGCTAGCATTACTTGTAATGTTCCTATTAACGGTATCCTTTAGTAGCGTTTTAGCGAGCGGCCTCTCAAGCATTTATGGGCACTTAATAGAGCCTCACGCGTTTCTCTCGTTTATACCATACGTATTTATATTCCTCTCACTATGGGTATACGAACCCGAGAAGCTCGAAGTAGCCCTATTAAAGGGTGTTGAGTGGCCGTCCCTGTTCTTCTTCATAGCACTCTTCATGCTCGGACACTCACTACTCTGGACCGGGGTGGCCATGAAAATAGCATACTTGATTAGCATATTATCATCGCATCTAGGAGGGCTCGCCATGAGTGAAATACTCCTAGTTACAACGGCTTCAACTAGCGCGTTTCTAGATAACTTATCTGTCATAGTAGCGTTTACGCCCGTAGCAGACGGCCTGGTAGCCATGGGAATCTCGAGGTCGGTATACTGGGTGTTGCTATATGGTGGTACGCTCGGCGGAAACTTCACGCCAATAGGGTCTACAGCGAACATCGTGGCTATAGGTCTTTGCGAAAAGGCCAAGGTAAGAGTTACGTGGAGTAGCTGGTTCAGAGTAGCCTTTATACCGACAATACTACAGCTACTCGCCGCCTGTGCGTGGGCTACGTTCTTGAGGTAGGATTGAAGCTAGGCAAGACGCGAATATGGCTACCCCAGTTTCCTCGATAAACTGTACTCCTTGCTGTACCTACCCAGCTCGTCTAGCACTTCGGGATGCCTTTCCACGACAGCGTTTACCACGCTAAGATACCTCGCTACCCTCACGGCGTCAGGAGATATTTGTTTAAGCTCCTTTCCGTTTAAGACCACGTAGTGCTCCCTTTCAACCTTCTCGCCCAAAATGTACTCGGCTTCGTTTACAGATGCTTGTAACGCGAAACAATGGGGACTGCCATCAATAGTGACTACCGTGAGTTTTTTCGGCTTCATAGACCTGATCATGCTTGCAAGCTTGCCGTAGTGAGTGGCGTTTTCTCTCTCGGGACAGGCAAATAAGACTACCTTACCTTCTGACAGCTTTCTATACAGCTCTGGGTTAACCACGGGCAGACACGCAGAAACTACGAGAATCTCCGCATCCTTTAGCAGAGGTGTTTTAACCCAGGTACTCCAAAGCCAAGACTCGCCATGCTGATTACAGCTCAAAGAGACCACCTTGATACCTATCTAGTAACTCGTTCAAACCTGGCCCCCTCCTGTCCTTCGTGTATTTATCTAGTATCAAGAATACGCAGTATTGACCGCACATAGTACACGACTTCAACGTTGCCCCGCCAAACTGGTCTCTGATTTTCACGGCTTTCGCAGGGTCTAAAGAGTACTTTAATTGCTTCTCCCAGTCTAATCTCGCCCTTGCAATACTGACTTCGACGTCCTTCATAGCGGCCTTTCTGCCGAGCTTTACTAAGTCGCCTGCATGAGCGGCTATTTTTGACGCTATTAGTCCTTCCTTAACCTCTTCAACGCTCGGTAAGCCAAGATGCTCTGTAGGTGTAAGGTAGCATATCAGGTCCGCTCCCACGGCAGCCGCTATTGCGGCGCCTATGGCCGCGGCTACGTGGTCATAACCAGTTGCTACGTCCGTTACTAGTGGTCCTAAAACGTAGTACGGTAAACCACCGGACAGGCTTTTCATGAGCCTAATATCTGCTGTAATTTTATCCATGGTCATGTGGCCGGGACCCTCAATCATTACTTGGACACCGCTTTCCACGGCGCTTCGTGCCAGCTTCGAGTTCATTACAAGCTCTGATATTTGCAATTCGTCGTGTGCGTCGGCTGTACAACCTGGTCTTAAAGCGTCGCCGAGACTTATCGTAGCATCATAATCCCTAAACAGCTCCAAGACGCGATCCCACTGAGAGTAATAGGGGTTCTCTTTTCCGGTCTCCATGATCCACGCCGCGATCATCGACCCTCCGCGGCTAACAACGGGCATTAGCCTGTTGCCCTTCAAAGCCTTTACCGCGAGGTCTCGCGTTATAGCAGCATGTATTGTCATGAAGTCTACTCCATCACGCAGGTGGCGCTCTACTATTTCGAGAAACCAGTCTTCAGGTATACTCGCTACGTTACCATACTTCTTTACACCGTAAATCCAAGCTTGGTACACCGGTACTGTTCCGAAGGGCAGGCCTCCGGAAGCCTTTATGAGCCTTCTTCTGATTTCATCGAGGTCTCCACCAGTACTTAGGTCCATTAGAGTATCCGCTCCGTACTCAATTGCAACTTTGACTTTTGCGAGCTCTAAACTGGGATCTACGTAGACGCCACTAGTACCGACATTGACGTTGACCTTTGTGGAGAGCCCTTCGCCTATGGCGACTACTTTAGCCTTTTTCTTAGTGCTATTTCTAGGTATAATTACTCTACCAGAAGCAACGCGCCTTCTCAAAACTTCATATTCTACATCCTCTGCTTTAGCGACTTCAAGTAAGATGTCCACTTGTGAAGACGAGCGGGCGTCCACTATGAGGCCCAAAACCGTACACCAATTACATCGATTGAAAAACAGGTTTTAAACACTAGATAACGCAGTTATCAATAAAATTGAAGAGACCGCGTCGCTTCCGGCCTTTACTTCACTGCTTCGTAAACTCCGTTAGTATTCTGAGCAGTTCATCGAGCTTCTTCACTCCACTATACTCTTCTTTCTTCTTGATTTCGTTGTTAACTACTCGTAAAAGTATCGTTGTAGGTGAAGCATGTACATCGAACTTTTTAAACGTCTCGCTCGCCGCTTCTGAAGCGCATTCTCTCGCAAACCAGTCACAAAGTACAATTATATAGTTCACTTCCGAGAACATCTTACCGAAAATCTTGACGAAAGGAAACCAGAAGTTATCGTACGACCGGCAGGCGGGGCACCTTGCATTGTCGAAGTACACCATGTAGTAGCCATCGCCCCAGGGAATGCTCGAATCGCCTGTAACCTGCCTTAAGACCCACTTCTCTTTTTTAAAGTCGTAGATATATATGCCGTGCGGGGAATCCGGTTCCACCTTATCGAGCTCTAAGCCTTCTTTGCCCTTCTTCTTACTCATATCACTTGTAAGCATCTTCTTTAACAGTTCAAGCACATCCTTCTCCACTTACAACACCAACCTATTACTAGACAAATGCTTTAGAAATAAAGATATTTAAAACGTACCTGTACCCAGTGTAGTGCACAGATAAACGAGGCGCAGTAGCGCCTACAGGGTGGCGAACTTCGGGTTAGTATTTCAAGAACGTAAGGTTTAATAAACTGTTCTCTAAATAGCTATTACTGAATTAGGTGGTTTAGGAAATGTCTGGCTTAGTGCTAGATGAGATCGACAAGACTATTATAAAGGAGCTCGTAAAAAACGCTAGGATAACTTACCGTGAGCTCGCAAAATCAGTCAATCTAACTGACGTAGCAGTAATCAAGAGGGTTAAGAAGCTTGAAAAGAACAGTGTAATTAGGAAATACACTACAATAGTTAACCCGCTGGCACTGGGTTTCACCAAGGTAAGCTTCACGGGGATAAACGTGAAGCCCGAAAGACTGTTCGACGTCGTTAAATACCTCAAAGAAAAAGACTACGTCAAGTACCTTGCGCTAACTACTGGGGACCACGACATAATGGTTACTATATGGGCACGCTCCGCTGAAGACTTAGAGAAGATACACGATGAAATACGTAATTTTGAGGGAGTGGTGTCCGTCTACCCGATGATCGTCTCGGAAGTAATCAAGGATGAAATGTACACCTAGTAGGTTAAAATACCGGTGAGCGCATTAAGTTAAGCCCGGTGGCGCGCCGTTGCTGGAAGCGGGTTCTCAACCCCTTACTGTACAATCCGTGTTCAGATTTACGCAGGATTTGTTTAAGTACCTGCTACCCCACGGCATACCCAGAAACTCACTCGTTGTTATGGCTGGTGAAGGGGGCTCGGGTAAGTCCGTCATACTCGTACACCTCGTAAAGGACTTCCTGCTTGCCGGTGAACCAGTGATCTACGTAGCGCTAGACGACGATCCCCAGACAGTGCTAAGCCAGTTGCTGTCCTTCGGCATCGATGCACGTGCTTTTTGCGAGAAGAAACAATTAGTAATCATTGACGGCTTCAGCTACCTTGCTAAGCTGAGACGGCAGCAATTCTGCGTCGAAGAGGAGGTAACCCCCGAAAACCCGGATACCATAGTTTCCGCCGTCAGCAGGGTCGTTGAGAAATATAACATAGCAGATAAGGGCCTCGTAATCATAGACTCGCTCAACGAGATCATCGTCATCTTAGACCCGACTCGGTTCGTGAAGTTCGTTAAGGCAATAAGAGCTAGTTTCTCGAAATCGCGTAGCATACTAACAATCGTGACATTGCACACGTCTACGGAGAGCTTTAAGGAATACCTGCTAACGGTAGAGCACCTAGTTGATGGGGTTCTAGAAACAGGGAGCATACCAGGCGAGCTGGCTCAGCAACTACCTATATTTGTGAGGCAGATATCCGTTAAGAAGATGAAAGGAGTAGATAGTAAGCCAGGCTGGATACTTTACGGAATAGATCACGAGGGCTTAAAGCCGGTAATGCTCAGAATCACTGGTCCTAGTAAACAATAGTGCGCTCAGACCTTGTAACAAGCGCTATGGCTTTTTCATAAGACTTCTTGGCGAGCTCAACAGGGCTCTTTGAGAAAGCGTATAGTCCAAGGGGGGAGTACTCTGCTTCTTTGCAGCTAAGCGAGGAAAGGTCGTCTTCGGGAATTATCTTTACGTAGTAGTACTCAGCATGGCTTTCTTTGAGGCAGAAGAGTAAGCGTTTACCAAGTATTTCCGCGACTAGGAGAATGTAACCGCCTTCTCGCTCACGAATAACCCTTCTAGCTTTTTCGCTTAGTACACGAGTAAACTCCTCAACCAACATAATCGCCACTAAATGGTGTATAGCTGGTTTCTCAGCTCTTCTGGCAGGGCTTCTTCGCCGACTATAATGGCTTTTTGAGGTGGGTTCCGGGTCTTTAAGCCTATAACGACGTACCTCGAGGGGTCTCCTACGTCGGCTTGTTCTATTTTAGAACCGAACCTTATGTTCAGTACACGTACTTTCACGTACCACCCATCACTTCTTTTAACGTATATGTACTTCTTGTGCTTTAAGCCCATATATGACACCTTTCAGCGGGCTTCAAGCCTATGCCTGCTCCACGTATACAAGTAGCCCAATATAAAGTTTATAATGAAGCCTACAATGATGCCTACTAGCTGAGCAAGCCAAAACGGCATTTTAAGCACCGCTGGAAGGGCCGTGGCCATCAGTACCTGTGAAAGCCAGCTAGTAGCGCTCGCAACGTGGTATTTAACGAGCCTTTCCAACACTTTACGGAAAGCCCTCTCAAGCCCTGTACCTCTGAACGTTAAGAGCTCATGAAGTGTAAAATTCGATAAAACACTCGCTTCAAATCCCGCAGTAGACGCTACTGGGTTAGCGGTATAGCCTAAAAGCCCAATCAACGCGGAATGCGCTAGGGTAGCCGTTGCGAGGTTCACGGGTATACCTGACATACCTATGAGTACGTATATCGCCACGCGGTAAGGCTCCGAGAGGGGCAGAGCTAGAGACCTGGGCAACTTATAGGAGTAAACCCTGTACCAGTCCTCGTTACTCAGCTTCACCATGGTAACGTTATCCACGTCACCCCCTCCTACACAACCTAACACTGCTAGGTTATTTCTATAGCCCAATACACGTATACCAAGCACCTTCAAGACGAGCTTATTGAACCACCGGATTCTGGTGGTTATAAGGGTGGGTTTTTTCAAGTCCTTTGCCGAGAGCTTATCTCGGAGTAGTGTAAACCACGGCTCTGGTGCACAAAGCCTCAATGAATCTCCGAGATCCCTACAAACCATGCCACTCAAGTAAACCACGCTAGCTCAGCACCTCCATATAGTTTTCCCACCGGGCTCTATAATACCTAGTCGCTTACAAGGGCCGACGCCAGTGCAACGGGTAGGCTGGCCCGATGCCCTTGGCTACTACTTCAGCGACGTCTACGAAAGAATACTATAATGCTTAACATCATCTTGTTTATGATGCTCGCGGCTGAATTCATCTCTTTGACGGGTTTAAGTAGCATTTTGCCGTTCAGACAATAAAGGTTTTTAACTTTGATGTTCCTTAGTTACTGTCGACATTATGGTGCCATACATTGCTACTTCCAGACGACCTGCTCAAAGAAACCTTGTGGGCCTTCGTACTATTCACTTGCATAATGCTCGTATTGATGTTCACCAAGGTTCTTTACAAATACATGGTGAAGAGGAATCTTAAGGTCAACGTAGCAATATACTACAACAGAAAGCTCATACATGTGTTAGCCGGCGGCGTCACAGCCTTCTTAGTGCCTTACGTTTTCACCTCTCCACTAATACCAACGGTGTTCGCCTTAACTATAGCTGCAATACTGTACGTTCCTCACAGGAGGAAGAACGTAATGGAGTGGTTTCAGGTATCGGATAACGCGTACGAAGTGAATTTCTGCGTTGCATGGGGCCTTTCACTATTAGCACTATGGTTAATTACTGGTAATCCCCGCTACGCAATCATACCGCCTCTCTTCATGTCTATAGGTGACGCTGTAACAGGTATCATTAGGAACAGCGTGTACGGTAGGAGAACGAAGTCCTGGCTTGGAAACCTCGGCATGCTCGCCGTTACCGTCCCCATAGGACTACACTACGCCGGTATACCTGGTATAGTAGCGGCAGCTGCTTCAACAGTAGTAGAGCACTTCGAGATCCCGCCATTTCTTGACGACAACGTGCTGATAGCACTAACATCTGTGCTAGTACTCACTCTATTTAGGGGGTACTGGACAATACTATAGAAACGTGGAGTGCAAGGCGGGGCCGTTGGAAGCTCGAAGTGAGTGGGCCAGGCTTGAAAGTGAAATCTTGAATTGCACTAGATGCAGATTACACACTTCTAGGCGCAAAGCTGTACCGGGCGAAGGTAATGTGTCTTCACAAGTGGTGTTCATCGGTGAGGCCCCGGGTGAAAAGGAAGACGAGGCTGGAAGGCCATTCGTAGGCCCGGCAGGCAAGTTGCTTACAGAGCTCATTGAGTTGATCGGGTTTAAGCGCGAAGACTTTTACATCACTAACGTAATCAAGTGTAGGCCTCCCGGTAATAGGGAGCCTCAAGACGACGAGATCGAGGCGTGCTTACCGTACTTGATTAGGCAACTACAGTTAATTAAGCCCAAGCTTATAGTAGCCCTTGGAAGACATGCAGGGAGAACGTTGTTTAGGCTAACCGGGCTGAAGTGGACTAGTATAACCGCCAGCCACGGACACGTGTTCCACGGTAAAATAGCTGGCCTGAGTGTAAAGGTAGTCCCGACGTACCATCCAGCCTCTGCACTATATAACCCCTCGTTGAAGAAGACACTTGAAGAAGACTTTAAGAAATCCATTAAGCCTGCAATAGAAGAAGCCTTAAGCCTATCCCCGAAGAGGCATTACAAGACGCTATTCGACTTTATGCACCACCGGTAAACCTTCTTTTAACGGAGATGCCCACTAGCAGGGTCCCACCAGCGATGAGAACCACCCCAATTGCCAGGGCAACTTCCCTGTCTATGTAGGTAACCGGTGTGGACGATGGCTTGGAAGCAGCCCATTGGATAGCCCGAGCCGTTAACGCGTAAATGGCTGCTTTGGAAAGCATACCGTACAATAGCGCTATTATAGTACTTGGCTCTTCACCGAGTTCTAGGTATGTTTGCGCAAGGTCTATTACTAGTAACGGCTCTACGGGGGTGAACCCCGCTAAGCTGGAAGTCCAGGCAAGGACGAGTTTAGCGAGATTCAGGACCGCAGAAGCATCGTCCATTGTAGCGTTACGTGCGAACGCCGTTAACCCGATCTCCGAAGAGTAGAGCGTACTGGATAACCAGTGCAGTTGCACTAACATGGCCAAGTACTCTCCCGTGGAAGAGTTGCTGGAGATCGTCATACCGTCTACTAGCAGGGTACCCATGCCCATATAAGTTAAATAGTCTCTGAGAGTGTTCCAGTAATCCCTGATATACGGAAGGGACGCCTCGAGGATACCCACATCTACGGGCTTACTGGTTATGTTAAGTAGTTTACTTACATTAAGCCACGCAACTGCGGAATTGGACCTTGCTAGTGCTGTAGCGCATTTACCTATCTCTCCCCCCTCCCACTTCTCGAGTAGAATAGCCGTTTCGTACGCCCTCATGTAGGCTGCCGATAACGCATCCAGTTTCCCTAGGTCGACGTAACCCTGTTTAACCTGAGCACTTAGCTCGTTCTCCACTTCGAGCATTACTCTATCAGCTTCTTCTAGGGCGTTTTTAACAGCCTCTTCGACCTCGTTTCCGGCACCTTCACCCCTGAATAGCGTATGGTTTATCCAGGAGGAATACGCCTGCACTAGTGCACGGAACGCGATTGAAGATGCCGCGTAGTACTTGTTTTTGCTACTCATGTTCTTCGCGAGATTTAGTAGCTGCAATGACCTCTCGAAGTAGCCGTCTTTCCAGTTAATACTCTCAATTCTCGAAAGGACCATTTCAGTGGTTTCTAGTAGTGATTTGTAAGGCTCCAGGAATGCTTGTTGAAATGCCTCCGTGTATTTTTCAAGCACGTGGAGATCTCCGCCTAGTTGCCCGCCCAGAGCCCTGTACGCGTCGTATACTGTGTATACTGGTACGACCGGCGCGTAGAGGTTAGTGGCATTGGCATTTTTTACTTGAAACGCCTGCCCGTAGACCTTGAGCCCCTCCTCGCTGGCGGCCCGTAGCTTTTCTTCGAACCCGCTCACAACCCCCACGATACCCCCGGGGCCGATAATGCCGGTAGCTGTATAGTCCCTCGGACACGCATTATGGCTGAAGAAGTCCACTAGAAACATGTAGAAAGCTAGTGTTGCACTAAGCCCCTTAACGCTAGTTTCCACGCTCAGTTTGTAATTGCAACACTTGTAATCAGTTCCTGTGATCATGGAAGCGTAGATGAGGGCTAGTTTAAACGAGGTAGCAGTGTCTTCTTCAACTTTATCATACTGAATATCGCCGAACCCGGGCTCTTCCACTCTCAGTTCGAACTTTATTACTATACCCTTCTTGCTTTCATCAACTGCTAGTAGCCTTAAACTACACGAGTAAACCGTCTGCGAGTTTACGGGTACCTGGATAAATGTCCCGGCCAGTACGAGTACTAGTAGAATGATGGGCCCGGTTTTCCGGGAAGAGCGCGTCAGCATAACTCTGAAAAATCACCTCTCATTCCTGCCGGGTTATCATCACCACTAGCGGAAAGGGGTATCAACGACTCTCCGCCCAGCTCTCTTCAATCTCCGGGCCCCTTCCCGTGATCTGCCGCGAGCCCCAAGAGCCCGGGTTCACCGGTAAAGTGTATACTTGAAGGCTTATAAGCTTTAATAGGCTGTGCAAGTGCACGGCAAGCGTGTATACGATGACCTCGAGAACGCTGGAACCCGAGGAAACTACAATTAGAGGGCATTAAAGCATCGCTTATCACCAGGTGATACTGGCAGTTCTTTCGCTTAATAGGCGTCTTGTTTAAATAGAGTAGTGGAGGTTAGAACACTCATGTCTGACATGCCCTTAAAACCTCTCGCTGAAACGATTGATAGGCTTGAGCTTGTTAGTGCGAGAACTCAAATGGTGGCATTACTCGTAAACCTCTTTAAGAGCGTTCCACCCGACATAATTAACACAGTGGTTTACCTGGTTCAAGGGGTTCTCTGGCCTGACTGGAAGGGCATGCCAGAACTAGGTGTTGGGGAAAAGATGCTGATCAAAGCGATAGGACTAGCCTGCAACGTCCCGGAGAAGGAGGTGGAACAGCTCGTTAAAAGCACCGGCGACCTCGGCAAGGCTGTTGAAGCCCTGAAACAAAGAGCTCAGTCAAGGCAGACGGGGTTAACACTCTTCGCGTTCACGCAGAAAGCACCTACCGAGCTAACGGTGTTAACGACCTACAATACACTTGTAAAAATAGCTACCGTGCAAGGAGAGGGTAGTAAGGATTTGAAGACAAGACTTACAGCAAGCTTATTGAAAGACGCATCGCCTAAAGAAGCGAAGTTCCTCGTAAGGTTTATTGAAGGTCGGCTGAGGGTAGGCGTCGGAGACGCGACGATAATGGATGCACTAGCGTCTACGTATGGCGGGGGGGCAAACGCAAGGCCTATTATTGAACGGGCTTACAACCTAAGAGCGGACCTCGGCGAAGTGGCCAAAATACTGGCTACTCAGGGGCTCGAAGCGCTTAAAAATATTAAACCAGAAGTGGGAGTGCCTATAAGACCCATGCTCGCTGAGAGACTGAGCGATCCGCATGAAATACTGTCAAATGCAGGCGGTAGTGCGTTTGTCGAATATAAGTACGACGGTGAGAGAGCACAAATACACAAGAAAGGTGATAGGGTCTGGATCTACTCCAGGAGACTAGAAAACATTACTCACCGGTATCCCGACGTCGTTCAGAGGGTTATTGAAAGAGTGAAAGCCGAAGAGGTCATAGCGGAGGGGGAAATCGTAGCATACAACCCCGAAACAGGCGAGCTACTACCCTTCCAGGAATTAATGCACAGAAAGAGAAAACACGACATACACGTAACCGTAAAGGAATACCCCGTTAAGGTCTTCCTCTTCGACTTGCTATACCTTAACGGTAAAGATTACACCGTTAAGCCCCTACCTGAGAGAAGAATTGCCCTTGAAAGCATCATTGAGGAATCAGAGGACTTTGTCGTGGCGAAGTACATCAAGACGGACTCCCCTGAAGAGCTCGAAAAGTTCTTCCTGCAAGCAATTAGCGAAGGAGCTGAAGGAGTCATGGTTAAGGCAATACACAAGGACTCAATATACCAGGCGGGTGCAAGAGGCTGGTTGTGGATAAAGTACAAGCGCGACTATAAGAGCGAAATGGCCGATACCGTAGACCTGGTAGTCGTGGGTGCATTTCACGGCAAGGGTAAGCGGGGTGGAAAGTTCGGTGCGCTATTAATGGCGGCTTACGATCCCGAAAAAGACGTGTTCGAGACGGTTTGCAAAGTCGGATCAGGCTTTAAAGACGAAGACCTTGATAGATTGCCAGAACTGCTCAAACCCTATATGAGGGATAGAAAGCACCCAAGGGTTGTCGCTGAGATGGAACCCGACGTATGGGTCGAACCCGTCCTGGTAGCGGAGATCATCGGTGCCGAGCTAACGCTCTCCCCCATACACACGTGCGCTAGAGGGGTAATAGAGTCTAACGCCGGTATATCGATAAGGTTTCCACGGTTCATAAGGTGGAGGCCCGATAAAAGACCCGAAGACGCCACTACAAGCCGAGAGCTCGTAGAGATGTACAAGAGGCAGTTGAGAAAGATCGCGGTTGAGGCGCCTGAATCTGGGAGTGAAGTTTAACCGCATAAACTACAGCCAGCCCTGTACCGAGAGGTGTACTACGTGCCAGCGGTGAACGTGGTCTTCGTCGGCCCCGCGGGATCCGGGAAAACCAGCCTCGTCAGGGCTTACTCCGAGTGGACTAGGCAGAACTTACTTTTACGCGTTGCGCCCGTAAACCTCGATCCAGGCGCAGAGGAGCTCGGATACGAGCCCGTGTTCGACGTCCGGAGTATGTTCACGCTAAGAAGCATCATGGAGAGGTATGGGCTTGGACCGAACGGAGCGTTTATAAAGGCGTCGGAGCTCATTGCTGAAAGAGCAGATGAAATAGCTTCAAGACCACCATTCTCTGAGCCCTGGAAATGGGATATGGTTCTAGTTGACACACCAGGCCAGATGGAGGCATTTCTATTTAGGCCTTCGAGTAGTATTTTTCTGAGAAAGCTAAGCAGCCTCGGCAACACGGTTATAGTATACATAATCGACGCGTCTGCCATCGAGAAAGTCACCGATGCCGTTTTCCTGTGGTTTCTCTATGTGCTAGTACAGATGAAGACCGGGCTCATAGTTGTACCGGTCATAAGTAAGAAGGACATAGCCAGAAACTTAGAACTGGTTAGGCTTCTCGTCGAAGACCCCTCGAAGCTTGTGCACGAGGCCAAGGACGAGGGATTCGCGCTTGACATTCTCCCCGACCTCATAGGGATAGCCACTAAAACCCGAGGCCCCCTAAGAGCCGTACTGGTGTCATCGAGGGAAGTCGATGGAATGGAGCATCTTCACGCTCTTTTACACGAAGCTTTTTGCGCCTGTGGTGATTTAACGTGAATAATGGCTTAAAGCGTATACGTATTTATAGGCTAGGTATTTAGTAGCAATATCCACGGCAGTACACTGCCCGACAGCGTGGTGTTAGTGCGGAATAGCAATGAAATCTACAAGCCAAAAACAGTTATTAGCAGGTATTACACGATACTCTTTACCCTGCCTAGATGGCAGTACCTGGCAGCAACGTTCATAGCTTTAGGCGCCGTGCTAGTAGCCTCTATGCGTGAGGGATCATACCCGCTTTTAATAAGCTCTTTCGCGACTTACGCAATTCTAGAAGTATATGCCAGGCTGTGCAGGAGAACTGTCTTCTACAAGGTCAAAAGGCGCATTGGACTTGCTCTAGCCGTACTAGTATATTCCGCCGTCTTTGCGGCTATTACGAGGCACAGCATGGTATCGGTTATATCCTCAACCGCGGTGGTAGCGGTGATCGTCTTCGGGCTCGACGGCACAAGCGCCTCCAGGATCCCTCTTATCGTAGCGCCGCAAACGGTAACGCTGGTGGCAATGCGCTTCTTGGGCTATTACGGTGGGAACGAGATTTTAACAGGGCTACTTGTAGCCCTCATATTGGTACTCATAAACCTATCAATGTACATGTTCATGTCTAGGCGGAGAGTAAATGGCTGTGCACTTTCAGAGCTCGGCATGCTGTTCCTCAGAAACTGGCTTGACAAGAAAACAGAGATAGAACTGGCGTTTGAAGAGCTGGGCGAGTACCAGTACGTGAACCCGCGTATAATAGAGTTCGGAGACCTCGCGGTAGTTTACACAGACGTACATTACGGCCCATTTTCAAACATAGGTAGTAGTAGGCTACCAGAACTGCTTTCCAAGACCTTCAAGAGGCTGGGATTTAGGGACGTTATAGCCCTTCACGGGCTTGGATCGCACGATAGGAATATCGTTTCCTCGAAACAAGTTAGTGAATACATTGAATACCTAACTAAGACGTACCTCGGTGACGAGAAGACCCAGCTCCTATATCACGGCGCATTCAGCATACGAGATGACGAGTGGCTAGTCCTGGGAATAGTGTTCGATAAACTCTCCATTTTAGTGGTTTCAAGGCCTTATAAGGGCATAGACGATTTACCCTACGCCGTGCAAGTGGACTACGAAATTAAGGCTAAGAGCGTCGGGCTCGGGGATGTGGTCATAATAGATGCCCATAACTGGGAATTACAAGAAGAACCTAGCTTAGAGAAACTCGACATCGTTCTCGAGAAGTCCCTTGCAGAAATCGCGAGATTGAAGTCAAAGAAGCCCGTGGAGGTTTACTACAAGTACAAGTGCTTTGAGGCCCCTGCACCAGGGGTTGTAAACGGAGATGCATGTATTCTGTGCATTACGGGTGAAAACCGTGAAGAGGCGTGCCTGATTTACTTGAGGGGTAATAACGTAAAACCGAACGTCAGGGACGTCCTACTGAGAGAAGCGAGTGCCCTCGAAACCGAGCTCATAGAGGTATTAACTAATGACGAGCACAGCGAGACCGGTACGCGTGCTTACATAGCTTACATCCCAGTACACGAAAGCCCGGAACTAGTAGAGGCAGTTAGACGAGCGTCTGAGGCGCTGAGGAAAGCCCCCTACCGGAAATCGGCATGGCTCTATACGTGCCGCTTGAACTTGAAGCTCATGGGTAGAAGCGTGCATGAGATCAAGAAGCGATTGGGTATTAGTGTCAGAGAGGCAGCAATACTGCTACTCGCTTACGTGTTTCTGACCCCGGTAGTTTTAATGCTTGTATTGCGCTTACTTTAAATTCCTTATAAACCCCTATTCTCTAGTTACAATTGAGATTTTTGTTTTTAAGAGGGGTCACTCTTTGGGCATTTCACCCCCAAAGTGGAGTTATAGAATAGAGAATATTGTTGCAACCGTGATACTAGAGCACGATATAGACATAGACCTCCTCGAGGCCGAGTTACCGAACCACGTTTATAAACCAGAGCAGTTTCCCGGCGTCATTTTCAGGCTAGATAAACCGAGGGCAACTGCACTGGTGTTCAGGTCCGGTAAGATGGTTGTAACCGGGACTAAGAGCATTGCGCAGCTAATCGAAGCCGTTAAAAGAATCATTAAAACGATTGACAAGATCCTAAAGAAGCACAGTAGCGGTGTCTACGGAAAGCCCAGAGTACAGGTTCAGAACATAGTGGCTGGAGGGGACCTCCACTCGTACGTGAACCTCGAAAAGGCCGCATATTACCTCGAAGACTGCATGTATGAGCCGGAGCAGTTTCCCGGCCTAATACACAGGATGAGGGACCCGAGGGTTGTTCTCTTGATTTTCAGTAGTGGTAAAATGGTCATTACAGGTGCGAAGGAGGAATCCGAGGTGGAAAAGGCGGTTAGGCAAATAGCCGAGAAGCTCTGGGAAACGGGGTGCATTGTCGGTTCACGCGAAGAAGAGGTCGAGGAAGTGGAATAAGCTTTTTCAAACCCTAGCCTAAATGCACACATATATTACCCTATAACTACCTCTTCCTTATTAGTGATGAGGCGGGCAGCCTCTAGGACCATGAAGTGGAATGAAGAACTCTATGCTCAGTCTGAGACCCCAATGGTACCCGGGCTCATAGTTGCTCTCGACTTGGACGAGTTCGGGGAATACGTTAAATCCAGGGGACTGGACCCCTACAGACCCAATGTCGTGAGCGGCGAGTTAACGAGGCTGATCGAGGAATTCGCCTGGAAACATCGCGGAGTAGTGGTGTTCGGTTTAAGCCCCGAGAGGGGTACTGAAGAGGCCTTAATAGAGATACCTTATAGCTTAGAGGTGTTGGAAAGCGTTGTAAAGGACCTTGAAGGCATCAAAGCTAGGGTAGAAGAACACGGTGTCACTCTTTCAGCGGTGGTGTTGCTGGATTACGTGCCTGGCAGGCCCGCGAGGAGCCGGAGAGAGGCTTATCACGGTACGCCGGGGAGGAGACGTGCTTGGAAAGCACTTCGCTGTCTTAAGAGAAGAGGTGGCAGTAAAATACTCGTTCTAGCATGAGAATGGCTAGTGGCGTGGTGGTGATCTAGTGTACACGTGGATCATCGAAGGAAAACTCGCGCAGGCGCCCCTACCAAGTAGGTCTACGTTTAAACAGCTAATGGAGGCGTTTACAGGCATAATAGTTCTCCCTACATGGCGCGAGCTTCCGGTGCTGTACATAGATCACCTGAAGGAGGCCGGGTTGGATGTCCTACATATACCTACACCGGACAACTACCCGGTGGAGCTGTTAGATGTTCTAAGAGCATCCTTATTCATAGAGAAGCACGTAAGTAGAGGTGGGGCCGTCCTAGTACACTGTTATGGAGGGATAGGGAGAAGCGGGCAGGTAACAGCGGGTTACCTCATTTACAAAGGCTACGGGGTTTACGAGGCACTTTTACACGTAAGAAGTAAGGTTCCGGGTTCTGTAGAAAACCAGTGGCAACTACAATTACTCGAAGACTACTATATGTTGACGAGTAGCGTTGACCGTCTTTTACTAAGTAGGTTTGTAGAGGTTGTAGAAGAGCTTAGTGAAACTGATGGTGTATCATACAAGCATTTATCTAAAGTACTGCAGTTCACCATAGAGCTGTACAATGGACTTGGTCTGAACAACGTAGACGTGAGGAGGGAGCTGTACGCATCAATGCTACATGCTCATAGGGATAACGTAATAAAGCTCCTTAAAGAGAAAACGGGGCTAGCAATGGAAAGTAGTGAAGGTTTAGTAGACTTTTCGCACTCCTTGGACTACAAAATGGACTCAAAGGTAGTAGTACTGCACACAAGAACCTTGGACAAGCCCGAAATAACACTTCTCTGCAGTGAACCATGCGAGGACACCGTTAACGTCGCAGAAGGCAACTCGGCGAAATTAACCGCGCTACTCGGAGTAAAGCCTGTACTGAGCTGGGGCATATACTCGGACTACATCTAGGGAGATGCTCATTAGTGTGAATGACTCTAGTAGACGCCTTATATCTTCTTCTAGGTAGCCTAAGCAAATAGTGGAGTAAGACCCGTAGAGCGTGGATATTGTTCACACGGCGTTCTCGGCGAACTACCTATCTATGTTACCGTGTACCCGTATCAGCGAGTCCGGAATAGTTACCATTAATTCACGGAGTTTAAACTAGCCATACACCATGGTTTAAGCCCCGCTAGTACGCTTCCCCCCTGTGACCAGCCGGGAGGTCGGTATCGCCCTTTATAATAATGAGAGTTGCTGTAATGGAGAATTCCTCACTTAAGGGAAAGGAGAGGCAATTTGAATTTCTAGCTTTTTTCTTCGTGCTCATATATGTAGATGACATCTTCGTCGAGCACGTAGAACGAGTGCTTATTGTCCGTCTTTAAGTACATAATAGGCTTAACAACGCTCTCGGAGATCTTCGCGAGCTCATCCAGGCTCTTAACCTTTACAACTTTACCGGATACGTCCCCGGAGATCTCGCTTGTTTCAACTATTAACGACTTATACTTACGAGCCGACCTCAAAGTGCTGCTTTTCCTAACCTTGTACAAGTGAGCAACACTTATCCCCGCTAAAGTAGCTGTAAAGGCGGAGGTTGCAACCAAGAACACTATAGATACCTGCCTGAGGAGGCGGGTACTTACGCTAATGAAGCCCACGTGTACTGCGGTTTCACGGGCTTCAGTGCTTTTCTGGGCATTAGTATTGCTAAACTCTCTTTGGGAGAATTCAATGGTTTTTCCTACAAGGTCTAAGTTCATTTGAAGCGAGAAAGGAAAGTTAGTGGTTCTAGTTACGCCGGCTAAGGTGAAGGTAGTCTTAGCGACACAGTTTATAATGATAGTGTACTTGGAGCTGGGTAAGTCCACCGCTTGCGAAATATTTTTAGCAAGAGACAGTATTAGGGGTATGTCTAGCTCCACCACGTACTTAACTACGTTTTCCCGCGACCCGATGGTCGCGGAACTCATCTTTCTACTCCACACCTGCGGATGGCTCAGTAGCACTTCCACGTCCAAAGTGTTACTGATTTCCGTTGCCGGGGGTTTGGAATCGAACACGTAGGCTATACTCACAGCAACCTTATCCACGAGTTTTAGGAACACCTTATCCGGGTTCGTCAGCGTGCTGTCCTCGTACAGTATGCTTGGATAGAGCGTAACGATGTAGTCGAACACCCCCTTACTGGTATACTCGTAGAGCGTACTTTCATGTACTTTCTCTAGTGGCAACTGGTAAGCATACACCACCATGAATATCGACGATACCAATATGAATAAAACTACTCCTATCAATATTTTGTTGTAAAATATGCCCCTGAACACTATTACACCGAGTTAACTGTATTTACTAAGTCTTTAACCTCTTAAATACATACAATGCTATTGGTAAAGCAAGTAACGGTGCTAGAAGCAAGGCCCGCAAGCTGCTTACAGGTACCTCGTGTAGAAATATTGAAACGTACCCGAGAACGGGTACGCGCAGGACTGCTTTTCCAATGATGTTTTCAAAGGGCACGGGTTCGAGGTCGGGGTCCCTGTTCGCGTCACCTTTGGTGATCACGTACTTCTGGTCTTCGCGAAGTTCCACGACCCTGTGAATTACCACGCCCCATTTCGAAATGTAAGCTACTACGTCTCCCACGTTGATGTCCTTGCATTGGTTGCAAATGACGACTATATCTCCTACGCTGAGCGCCGGTTCCATGCTTCTACTGGAGATAACGTAAAACCTAAAACCGGTGTATCCTTGAAAAACAACGATCAAGGCCATTACCGCCGCGAAGTACGTGATTAACCTAGTAATGCGCTTAACCTCGCTACGCATTCTTCTAACATTTCTTTCCGCGACCCTACTGTATGGTAGTGTGATGGAGTAACCTACTAGAGGCGTCATGGTGTTAAGTGCTCCTTCAATAAACCACCCCAATCTCGGCAGGAACGGCATTACCTTGATGAACAACTGGGGCACCAGGTTGTAAACGATCGAGGATACCATGCCGTGGTTTAAAACGATGAACGTTGAAAAAGCACTACTTATAAACGATGGAATGAGGTTCCTAAAGGCTAGCTTTAAGCTGTCCATCGATGGCGTTAATGATAGTAACGGGTATGGAAACCACGTTAAGAACCACACAACTAGCGTAGACGCGTGTACTGCTAGGCGCCTATATCTGTATTTGAGCATGTGAATGACATACGCTCTAAGAAACTCCAGCGCGCAAATTCTCGAAGCGGCATGAATCACGTTTATAGCCATTCCCATGGGGCTTGTCGAGTACGGTGTTAATCCGAACCCACTCCAGAAACCTAGCATTACGTAAACTGATAAGTAACCTAGCGTGAAGAACGAGATTATGACAGTGAAGCGACCGTACTTAAGGTAATCCCTAACCTCGTCCCAGGCTAAGAGGACTACTGCGATGTAGGTGGTGCTCTGCACGTAGTAAAATAGTAAGCCTGAAGTTGCCTTGTAGAAGTACGTCAAGAAGTACATTAAAGCGAGAACGAGTAATATAAGTATAACCTTCAAATCCATAAATTCGAGCCTCCAACCAGTTGAGTAGATAAAACGCAGGAAGGAAGTAAAAAACCTGTTGTTGAAAAGCTACTTTTTAACGATCTGTATCGTAGAGGCCCCGCTCAACGAGCCAACGTTTGCCACTGCGTTATAGTTTACTTCAAAGGACTTGTCAAGGGTATCCCACCTGTGACCTATTAATCCATTCGGCTCCTTGCAGGGGTCGTAGTGCGTCGGCTTGAACTTAGTGTACACCAGTATAACTGCATCTGGTGGTAGCGGATTGGATAACGTTATGTTCACGATCGCCCTGTTTAACGTGTTATTCACGCTGTACGTGTACGCCCCGTTATCCAGTTCCTTAGTAATGCACATCGTCGTTGTATTTAACATGTATACACGTATCTTTCCGCCTGCCCCGTCTTCTATGTTGAACTGGTAGTCATACGCGAGGGTAATGTTGATGCTCGTTAACCCCGTACCATTAACCCATAACACGTAGTAGAACGCTCCCGGCGCGACACTTATAACCTCTCCTGTTTTAGATACCGTGGCATTTACCCTATCTAACGGCGTTCCAAGCTTAGCCGGGCATTTCCTGAAGTCAACGTCAGTTTCTCTAAATTCCCCCCATACACTTAACCCCTGTGGAGGAGGCGGTGTTAGTTGTTGCACTATTCCGAAGTTATTATTAGTACTTGATTCCCCAATGCTTACGGTCCTCGTTATCGCTAACGTGGTGGTGTTAGTGTACCCTGGTGGTACAACTATCTCGATGACATACGTGCCTGGGTACACCATGAAGGAGTAGTATCCGTTTATGCTCGTGTACGTGGAGCCTATGGTAACGCCGTCTTGTCTTAACAGTACATTAACGTCCTCCACGGGGTCTTCGCCGGGATTCCACGCCTCATCGCTATTTACATCGTTCCAGACATAGCCGCTTATAGAGGAGTATGCCTCGTTCCACTGAATGTAGGTTATCTCGATGTCCACTGTGTAATTGGAGTTTTCACTGGCCTCTTGTAGTACTTCTACCACTACCTCGTAGTGAGCCAGGTCACCTGGGTGTAGCTGTTGAACACTGGGTGGATTGAACACTACCCTTACTCCATGGGGTATTTCAGTTACGTTGAAGAAGGGCCCTATTACCGGTATTGTACCGGTGTTTACTACATTGAAGGTTACTATGCACTTATAGCCTGGATAACCGTTTGATATGCTTATTTTAAGGCGATCAACGCTGCCACCTGTCTCGAGCGTATAGATGCAGTTACCTACGTCTTTACCTCCTACTTCACTGGCCTCGCTGATCGTGACATTTCTGTAAGCTATGTTTACTTCACCGGTTTCAACTACTGCGTTTAGCCTCAAAATACCAGTCCACATTGCAGAGGCAAACATTACGATCGCGACGAGCGTCAAGGCCACTACAGGTAAGACCAGCACATCAGTATTTGCCCTATTCACGGTAATCACTCCTAGTTAGGAAGCTTGGGGAGATGATGGTGCGGGAAAAAACGTTGATTTCCATATATACCCACATACACGCTAATCCCTTAGGGTAGGTACGAAGTACTCGTTCCACTGGACCGCTTCAAATCTTACGATAAACGTTAACGTAGCGCCTTCGGGGGCGTCTTGTAGTAGCGTTAAGTCGAAGCTTATGTCGGCACTCTGACACGGATGTAGTTGTATGCCAAAGTTGTTACCCCACCATATTAGCACATCTGGCCTACCATCGCCCGTTAGGTCTAGTTCAACACCTTGTTGTAGCACCTGTTCGTTTAATTCGTAGAATTCTTGCCCGTTAATGATTACTCTCCATATCTTTACCGGGATTGTTCCACTATTGTGTACTTTAAACGCTATGTGCGTGTAGTAGTATGGATATGTGTTGTGTAGAGTCACGTTCATGGTGTCCATGTCGCCGTCACCATCGCCATCCATTAACACCACACTGGTACAACCGACATCCTTATCCAACTGTATAGCTCCCGGCTGAGGTAAGTAGGTAGCGTTCCAGTCGTTTCCGGCGAAGAACCCATATCCTGGTTGTAGTCCGCAGGCGTCTAGGTATATTAGGCTTCCAGGGACTATTCTCCAGTCTACTTCGCCGGTTGATACAGCTGAGTTTACTCTTAGCGTTTCACTCCACATCGCGAATGCTAGCATCGGTAGTAGCGAGATGAGAAGGATTAGTGAAAAAACTATTGCTTTCCGCATTCATACACACCTCTAATTGCTTGCTTAACCTACTTCGTTCCACTGCGCAAATACGAGCGTTAACTCTAAGCTGTAAGTCGCATTCTCCTCGGCTTCTTGCGGTATTGTTATCCGTAAGATGTACTCCGCGTAGCCTCCTGGATCGATCTGCGTGTCCTCGGGTATCAATAGGCTGGCACCTATGGGCTCGTCTACCTCAATATCCCAATTGTATAGCTTAACTGGTATCGTGCCAATGTTGTCTATTATAAGTCCCACGTCTACGGTGTAGCCTGGGTATGCGTTACTTAACGTGACTAAGAGCTTGATCGGGTCTCCCTCGTCGTCGTACTCCTCCACTTCGATATTGCATGAAGCCACGTCTTTTCCTTCCTCGTTGTGATATCCTTCTGCCTGCGGGTCTGGGCCAGTATCGCTGCAGTACCACTCGGAGAACTTTACATCCACTTCTCCCGTTTCCACCGTCACGTTTACGAGGAGCGTTTCGCTCCACATTGCTAGTGCAAATCCTATCGTCACTAGTAGCACTATCGGTATGGCTATTGCTTTTAAGGCTATCATGTTTACACCAGGCTTTTTACCGCTTAAACTACTTATAAATACACTAGATTCTTTTTCATGATATTAGAACTATGTAACTGTATTGATCTTATGTAACTTGAAATATGAAGGAAAAGCTGCGTAAAATAGTTAGCTGGGGGAAGATGGCGTTCCTTAATCTAGACCGCGTACAAGCTCGTATATTCTCAAGTAAGTGTCTAGAAACCGCATACCTTTACCCGTGACCTGGTACTTCTTCTTATTCAGGTCACTAACCTCTACTACCATGTCTAACTCTAACAGCTCCTTTAGGTACTTGGTAGCTTGCTCTAAGTTGATGTAGCAGTGGTTAGCTATTGACGAGATGGTTCTCGGCTTATTCGTAATGGAGCTGAGAATAGCAAAGTATATCTCTATGTGGCTTCTCTTCTTCTTAGTACTTAGTTCTTTTACTACAATGCGTGACTTCTCTTCAATGTACTTTGCGTCGTATTCGGGGTCCCAACTAGCGTCATTAGCATTACCATAACTGTATACTAAAAGGCCGTTAAGGCTGTTCAGCAGATTTCGCAGATATATACCCTTTGTTGTCAAGTAGTAATGGAACCTCATTTCCTCGGGATCCTTTTCCACCTTAATTAAACCCCTATCCGATAAAAGTAGAACGACCTTCTTCATGTAGGCATAGTTTACACTAGAGTACATCATGATGCGCGTAATGGGGAGTCCCTTGGAAATGCCTTCTAGAACCTCATTCATAACCTCAACAATATCCCTTCTTTTAGCTAAGAAGATCATAATAAACCCTAAGAGTAGGGTTAGAAATTACTTTTTTATACTTTGCGATTTAAAAGCACATGGTTACCTTCTACAACTTACTTCTTTAGAAGTTCCTGCAGGCCTTCATAGAGCTCCAGGAATTTAGTCCCCTTCTCCGTAATGTAGTAGAGCTTATAGTTCCCCTCGTTCTTGAGGGCTATGAGGCCTCTTGACGTTAGTGCACCAATAACTTGTTTAGCCATTCTGGTATCCAGGTTGCACTTCCTCATAATGTGGGTTAGCCTCATAGGATTCTTATAAAGCTCTTTCAGCACCTCGGAGTACACTTGTAACAGATCGCGCTTCTTCTTCAAAAATTACACCTGATGTGCGCGTGGAATCTAAAAATAGTGCTCGTTAAGGTAATATATAAAGTTCCTTATTTAAGTTTTTCTAACCATAGATTGCCACGATTTTACCTTATGGAGTTCAGATATCTAATGATATTAGTAATTTTGTACATATCTTAAATTAGTAGTGACTACGTGGTGGAAGATGCCTTAAGTTATGGTGGTTGCATGTAGTAGAATACAAGGGTATCTAGGAATCTAATTCTTTTCGGTATTGGTGGGTGCGTCGAGAAGAATTCTGACACGTCTTCTGTTTTCTGTTTTTTCAGCTGCTCTATCACGTGATCTACATCAACGTTACGTGGGTCTCTAGCTGGTAGAGCAGGGCGGTAGAATGGATTGGCGAATGTGTCCATGAAGGCGTATATGAAGAGTGCCTTTAACTTGCTGTTAGACACGGTCTCCAGCGCCGCTGGCCTTTGAGTGTAGTATACATGTATTCTAGCAAGCGCTCTCTGCATGGCTTTCGTAGTAGTAGCGTACGCTCCTGTCGCGTCAGCATAGTACTCTCTAAGCCTGCTAAAGGCGAGGACTAGTACCTGGACGATAAAACTAACTACAACTGTAACTACACCAGTTAAAACTAGCAATAGCCCTCCTCCCCCTTCCCTTCTCCTAGAGGAAGAGTACGACCTCGTGTAGCCTACTAATATGCCTGTCCTGATCAGCATTATGCCTAGGAAATATAGTAGACTCGGTATTAACCCCATGAAAAGCATTATAGCATTGTCGCGGTGCTTGTGGTGGCCTAGTTCATGCCCTATGATCGCTTCGAGCTCTTCGGGAGTAGTTATTTCAACGAGGCTACTTGAAACGGCCACATACCTTCCAAATATGAAGTTACCATAAGCAAAGGCATTAGGGGGTCCTCGAACAACGACTGCTTTAGGGGGCTTGGCGAAGCCCAGCTTCTTAGCTACTCTATTAACTACTTCTTGTAATTGCGCGCTCGGCTTTGCATTGTACATTATGTTTATTATTAAAGGCGAATTAATGTACGTTATGGCATTTAACACTACTACGATTACGAGAATGGCAATAATCATGCTCGTAGTGCTTTCTACGCCGATCACCCCTGAGATCATGTACGCTGTAAGGCCCACCCCGGCGAAACCCGAGACCACTACTAGTAGCCCGACAATGGTCATTGATGCGTATAGGGGGAGCTTCTCTGAAAACCTTTTAGCGATTCTTGGTGCAATGTAGCCTGCCATTAACGCGAGTACCGTGAAACCTACTATGTAGGCTAGTATTAAGGCTAATAGCGTAAATGGGTCGTAAAGCAACGGCATCACGTTGGGTGGCACCCCCGTTAATGCCCGGCTCTATATTATGAGCTCGGGGTATTTTAAGCAAAACGTTTACCGGCTCGTTACCGGCGTCGTTTTAGTACGTGTTAGTACGTGCGCGAGGGTAACAGCCCCGATCGCGGCTAGCGCCAATACTAATGCTAGCTCTATATTTTCAAGTTTAACGCCTTTGTCTTGTTGCACAGTAGAGGTCCTGGTACTCTCTCCAGCGCTCTCCTTAACGGTACTGGTAGTTATGTTCGTGGAGAAGCCGTATTCGTGTTCCTGTGACTTGCATAAGGTAGTGGTCGAGGCCGTGGAACGTACCTGAATTAACGCTATTGCAGTTGTTAACGCCAAGATACCTGTGTTACTATCACTCAGCGTTACCGCCTCGACTACAAGTTGTAGATAATAAACAACGAGGGGCGAAGCCTCCCTACTCGCGTATAAACCTGCTAAACCCGCCCACTTACCGGGCACGATACTAGCGGTACCGAGTGCGCTGTGAATTGCGAGAGATGAGTAGCCCAGTACTAGCGACCCCATACCGTAGACGAGCGGGCTCTTGGACTCGTACGCGTAATTGAGCACCTCCACGTAGCCAGCGGCTTGATCGAGAACGCTCGTTTCAGCGTTCAGCTCTCTAAGCAACCTGGACGTGTACGTGTATACTCCGAGGGTGTGTGAGTATACCTCCGTGAGCTTGTCTAAAGAAGAGCTCAGTGGAGTGCAATTCCACGTTGAGAGCTCGTAGTGCAGTCTTGCTAGTTCTACGAGTTTTAATGCCTCGCTAACGTACTCTAGCCGGCTTGAAAGCTCAGTGGTGTTCATCGCGTTCGAGTAGTAAAGCCATGCAGCGTGTAGGTACGCCTGGACGAGGCTACTTTCCAGCGTGTAGTTCTCGGAGTAGAACTCACCTACCGCCTTATTAATAGTGTTGTTCACCTCGTCGAGCATATTCTCTACCGTTGAAGCACCGGTTAGTAGTCGTAAAGCCCAGTAGTATTCGAGTGCGCTCCTGTAGGCACTTAGCAATTGGTATGTAACGTAAACCGGGTGCCTGTCTACCGCACCTGTGAGTTCCCTGATGGTCTGGTTCAACCTGCTAATAGCCTGCATGTAGGAATACCCGTAGTAGCCTCCCAGGCGCCCTGCCAGACTAGTAGCCTCTCCCGAAAGTAACGTGATCTTGTTTAAGAGGCCTGCATGGAATTCCCTTGCAGTGCTGAGCACGCCGTCGAGCGTGCTTTGAGGCACTGCAATACTCGTTGTGGTGTTTAACCCTGTGAAGTAGTACAGCGCTTCACCAACGCTATAGACCTCTACGACGTCTACGCCGAGGCCTTTACCGTACTCCACGAGGTCTACGCTCACATAGCGCGTTCTCCTAATGATGAACACGCCCCTCCTGTACTCCTCGTAAACTGGGTAGCTGTACACCCTCTGCCCCGCCGGGATGAGAAAGGTCCTGATCCCCTTGTTCGCGGCGGCTTCAAGCTTTTCCTTAAGGCCTCCCACGGGCCCGATGGTGCCATCCGGGTTGATCATGCCCGTCATGGTGACGGCATCGTTTAATGTGAAGTTTAGAAGTAGCGCAGTGAATCCTACGGTCATTAAACCCCCTGCACTAGGGCCACCAATAAGCGGTACCGTGGACTCTACAAGTACGTAGTAATCGTACTTTGAAAACTCCACCTTAGCTACCAGTGATGCTATGTACGCGGCAAGCCTCGCGGCACCCTGCGTTTCGACCTCCGTGTAGGGGAGCGCGGAGAAGAACACTCTACCGCTACCCGGATACGCAACTGCCAGCGTTATTTTTGACAAAACACCTTGTCCGCTACTTGACACGGCAGGAGCGTATATGGTGGCGCTCTTGACTTCGCTATACTCGAATAGCGCGTAAACACTGATTAACGGCACTGTAAGCACCAGTAGTATGAGGGTTGCGAGCACTCTCCTAGGTTTTCCACGCTCAAACATAATCGTACTCACCGAGATAAGGGTATGTTCAGGCTCTTTTAAAGCGTAATTCTCCTTAGGAGAGTGTTCGTCGTTCAGGCTGTAGATGTCGCTTGGAGCGCGGCCACGAATCAAGAGCTAGTTAAAGAGTTATAGGTATCCGTGCTCTAAGTTTACATGATGGGTGATGAAGCCGACATAGCCTGAATACTGATGAGGGGTCGATTAGCTGATTAAAGTCGGCAAAGTAGCTGTGCTACATCGTAATTCCTGAACTCTATTATAGCGTATTCCCTGCTGCCAGCGGTAAGCCTATCGACTCTAATGTACTCCACGAGTTCGGGTGTTTCAAAATACTCTACGCTTCTAGGCGATACCTCTCCAAGGTCTATCCAAGTAGTGATGATCATAGATTTCAAAGATCCCTGTCTCCTAATTAGTGGTGAAAGGTATTCCGAGGGTGTGAGCGTCACAACCACGCCAGGGTGGTATGGCCCCGTTGCAGGCATCACGACCAGCATCCTTCCACCGGGGAGCGGGATTTTCATATAGCAGGGGAACCTGTAAACGTCAAAGCACTTAAGACTCGGGTGCTCGTGACCTATAACGACGATTTCCTGCTCCGATAGGTCTACGTTTTCGTGTCCATGTACGAATAGAACCCTCTTTCCCCGCGTAACTGTTGATATCCCGTTAACGAAGTCCACGCCGAGTTTTAGGAGAATGGGTTTTACGAAATTGTCGTGGTTACCGCGCACAACGACTATTTCTTCGACATTGTTCTCCCTTAGAAACTTGACTAGCTCGGTAACCTCTTCTCGCTCCTGCCTGAGAAGCCTGTCAAACGCGTGTTTCAAGTCGCCGTTTATGATCACTCTCTTAACCTTCAAGGCGTTTAAGGGCCCTTTCAGCATGTTAACAGTCTTCCTTAGCTGGATTCGGGGAATGAACACAGCTGGGTAACCACCCGTTTTCCTCAAGCTGTATACTAAGCCCCTTGAAGCGGCCTCTTCGAATCCTAGGTGCAAGTCGGCCATTACGAGCGTAAATGAATCCTCGAGGTAGAGGAACGGCGTTCCAGCAACTACGTATATACCGGTATCGGTACCTGGTACCAGCGGCCTCAGCATATAGGGTACAGCCTCATGATGCACTAGGAGTGCGGGCCCGCCGGGATTTGAACCCGGGACCTACGGGTTAAGAGCCCGCCGCTCTACCAGGCTGAGCTACGGGCCCACCTTACACATAATACCTTTTGGGGTAGCTTTTATACCTTAGTCTACTGCTTTAAACCAGCTCTTGAGTGTATATAGAACTTGGGTCTGAAAAGTGCAGAAAAAGCACAAAAAGCTCACAGATTTCACCCGGAAAACCGGCTATACAACTCCTGGAAGTAAAAGCGAGGCCTCAGAGGAGGTTAAAGGGGGTCGGGGTGAGGCAGAGAAGGCTGTAGACGGCGAAATGGTGCTTAAGGAGGTGCTAGAAGTACTGATACAAAAGCAGAGAAATGCTCAATCGAGGGAAGCCGTAGAGGAGAAACGCGTAGAGGCCCCAACTAAGGGGGACGTGAAACCCGAGATCGAACCCGTTAGGGACGAAAAGCTCGCTGAAATAGCGCAAGAGGCCTTTGGAAAAGAGGAGATCACCATTATAGAGTGCAACAAGCAGGGGCTTTGCGTTGACGGAAGAAAGCTGAGTGATGTTTTTGAGGCTAAGGGGTTAAAGTGGCAACGCACATTCTTGAACACGACGCGGTTACCAATATACTTAGACTTCATTGCCGAAGAGGCCGAGGTGAAGGGTAGGGTGGGCAAAGCCTTCATCATTGTGTCGGCACGCGGGGCCAAGGCAATCGTACCAGACGACTTTCTGTGCGAAGCGTTAAAGAGATACGGGATACTGATAGACACCGACAAGTGCTCTAATTACAGGCCCTCACCGTGGGTTGAAAAAACTAGAAGGAGGCAGAGGTAAAAAAGCGAAAGGTACGTGTTGAAACTAGGCTACTGTATATAGTGCCCTGCTCTGAGGCTCTATGTCCATTAGCCTCGCTACCCTTCTTCTACGTCTTCTCCTAGTACCTGTAGGTTTCCACTCCATGTCAGGCGTTCCGAGACTGCCATCTGGGAACTCTATAATCTTCTTCAATGCTAAGAGGTGGCTTAGAGCTCTTCTAACCCTGTCTTCTCCGACTATTCCGCTAAACTCTTTGACGAGCTCTTGAAAGAATACCGGTTTACCCTTCTTCCTGACGAAGCTATACACTAATTCCGGTAACTCGGGGTCTCTTGGTGCAACTTCCACGACAATGTCCTTGTCCTCGTATACTACTTTCTTCTTCTCGGGCATAATCAGCACCTCCAAGTATTTATAAGTGGGAGGGGATACTTAAAAACTTTTTCAATATGCAGTCCCACCCATGTATATTCGTGTACAAATCACAAGAACACAGACAGTTTCACTCGGTTTATAATTTGCCAAACCAATACTTTTAAACACGGTGTCTAATTGCCCGAGCATGTTTTACTGAAACCCAAGGGTAGTAGAGTGCTCTTACTAGGCAACGAGGCGATCGCGCGCGGCGCGCTAGAAGCCGGTATATGCGTAGCAGCCGCATACCCCGGTACCCCTTCAACCGAAATACTCGAGGTGCTTTCAGAGGTTGCAGATTCCTGCGGTATATACGTTGAGTGGAGTGTTAACGAAAAAGTAGCATTTGAAACGGCGTATGCGGCCGCCATTACTGGGGTTAGAAGCTTAACTGCAATGAAGCACGTTGGGTTAAACGTGGCGTCGGACATACTAATGAGCTCCGCATACTCGGGGGTAGAGGAAGGCTTCGTAGTCGTTTCAGCGGATGACCCTAGCATGCATAGTAGTCAAAACGAGCAAGATAACAGGTGGTATGGGCTAATAGCGCACCTGCCCGTAATAGAGCCCTCCAACGCGCGTGAAGCCTACAAGCTGGTGAAAGAGGCGTTCGAGCTCAGCACCAGGTACAAGGTTCCCGTCATATTGAGATCTACCACCAGGATAAGCCACACGAGAATGCCCGTAGAGCTGGAAGGTGATGTCTTCTTCGAGCGTAAGTGTAAAGGTGTCTTCAAGCAAGACCCGGAGAGATGGATTCTCGTACCAGGTCACGCGAGAAAGTGCAAAGTAAGGCTGATGGACGCTTGGAGGAAGATCATAACTAACGAAGGTAGGGAGCCCTTCATAAAGATCATTAACCCGGGGCAGAAAAAAGTCATAGTAGCCAGCGGTTTAGCCTACTCATATGTGAGGGAAGTCCTTGAACTACTCGGTGCGCTTGACAAGGTCACGGTGCTAAAGGTAAATATGCCCGTCCCTCTCCCACGTGAACCCGTCATGGAAGTCTTGAAATACGCGGAAGAAGTACTCGTAGTAGAGGAGTTAGACCCCATCGTAGAGATGCAGTTCAAAGATATAGCCCTTTCAATCGGTACCAGTATACGAATACGTGGTAAAGAGACTATACCGGAAAACTATGAGCTGTCACTGGAGCGAATCTACAAGCCTGTAGCGGAATTTCTAGGAGTAAAGGCCGGCAATATAGAGGATGCGGCAGGCACCGTTAAGATCGAGCTGCAAATACCTCCGAGACCCCCCATACTCTGTGCCGGTTGTCCGCATAGAAATACTTACTATGTGATCAAGGTGGCTGCGAACAAAGCCGGCCTGAGAAACATTGTATACACCGGTGATATAGGATGCTACACGCTGGGGTATCAAAAGCCCTTCGAAACGCAGTCGACATGCTTTGAAATGGGAGGTAGCATTGGAATAGCCCATGGACTCGCGAAGACCATCGACAACCCAATTATAGCCGTAATAGGCGACTCAACGTTTTTCCACGCAGGTATGCCACCCGCACTGAACGCTGTTTACAACGATAGTAACATCATCATACTAGTACTAGATAACATGACCACCGCCATGACAGGGCATCAACCACACCCGGGTACGGGGAAGTCCGCTACAGGTAAAGTCGCGGTGAGAATCATGCCGGAAAAGGTGCTCGAGTCCCTGGGCTACGAGGTTTACGTTGTAAATCCGCTGAAAGTGAGGGAGTCCATAGACGCGGTTACCAAGGCCTTCTGGAGGTATAAGCAAGGCGTGAAAATAGCCTTGGTGTCGAGAATGGCTTGTTCGCTTGAAGTACTGAGAAAAGCCAGGAGAAGCGGAGTAGTTTTACCGGTGTACGCCGTTCTCGAAGACAAGTGTAATGGGTGTATGGCGTGCGTTAAACTGACAGCGTGCCCCGCGCTGATAGTGGAGCCAGGCGCTAAAAAACCGAGAATTCTCGGAGAGCTCTGTACTGGTTGTGGTCTCTGCGCGTCGCTCTGCCCCTTCAAGGCCATAGTGATCAAGAATGCCCCGAGCGAGAACTGGGAAAGGCTGTGGTGGGAGCCTTGAAGAGGTATAACATAGCGGTTGTAGGCGTGGGCGGACAGGGCTTATTAACGCTTGGAGCAGTGCTGGGTACAGCCTGTAGCATAGCTAAATACGATGTGGCTATTGCAGAGGTGCACGGCATGAGCCAGCGGGGTGGTAGTGTAATAGTTTACGTAAAGATAGGTAGCGAGCCGAGCCCCATCATACCCATCGGTGGCGCCGATCACGTAATAGCTCTAGAACTGCTCGAAGCAGCTCGGTACGCTGCCTATGCCAAGAAGGGCGCCGTAGTGTCTATTAATAATTTCACCTGGCCACCACCACTTTCAACCTACCCGAGTAGAGAAGAAATAATTACCGCTCTTAGAGGAAACAACTTAAAGCTATACCTCATAGATGCTAACGAGCTAAGCATGAAATATCTCGGATCGCCGATATCGGCTAACATAGCAATGCTAGGGTTCGCCCTTGGAGTAGACCCGGCACTCAGAAGTATTATAGACGTAGACGTGGTTGAGAAGGCACTCTCCGAGCACTTCAGGGGAAAGGCCCTTGAAGCCAATAAGCAAGTACTTAGAACGGCATTTCAAGAGGGGTTAAAAGTTGCAGAAAAGTGAAGAACTGTTAAGTAAACTTGATGAAGCAGTAGCATTAATTGACAAGATCGAGATGTTTATTAGCAGGCTTAAACCGGGCGACGAGGTGCCCGCTGGCATAGTATACCAGGTTTACGAGTCACTGGTTCTACTAAAGGAAAGGATCTTCGAAATAAGGTTAATCATTATACAGGAGAGCGAGAAGGGTAGTTGATAACTAATTTATCTATAGCTTTTAAACCCAGTTATCTCTAAACTACACCACGGGGTCAGAGCATGATCAGGGAATCCGACATAACTAGAACGATCGTCAGATATGCTTTAAGAGACCTAGAAGAATACAGCGAAACCGACGTAGCGATCGTGGGTGCAGGCCCCTCCGGCCTCACGGCAGCGTACTACCTCGCTAAGGAGGGCTTAAAGGTGCTGGTATTCGAGAGGAGATTCAGCTTTGGAGGGGGTACGGGCCCTGGCGGTAACTTACTTCCTAGGATAGTGTTTCAGGAAGATGCGTTACCGATACTCCAAGAACTCGGTGTAAAATATGACAAAGCCGAACATGGACTCTACGTTGCAAGCCCAGCCGAAGTGGTAGCAAAGCTCGCAACCAAGGCTCTTGACGCCGGTGCAAGGGTGCTCTTCGGAGCACACATACAAGACCTCATATATAGGACAAGCCCGCTAAGAGTTACAGGCGTTGTCTGGGTCTGGACGCCAGTACATGAAGGGGGATATCACGTAGACCCGCTCTTCACGGAGGCAAGAGCAGTTGTGGATGCTACAGGGCACGAGGCCGAAGTGCTTTCCATAGCGTGCAGGAAAATACCAGAACTAGGCGTGGTGATGAAAGGTGAGCGCGCCGCGTACGCCGATCTAGCAGAGAAACTCGTCGTAGAGTACACGGGAAGGGTGGTGCCTGGGCTCTACGTTACAGGTATGGCAGTTGCAAGTGTTTACGGGCTTCCAAGAATGGGGCCTATATTCGGAGGGATGTTACTAAGCGGTAAGAAGGCCGCGGAGCTGATCTCAAGGGATCTGGGGGGCAAGCTAAGTACTTAGTACTCAAGCACCTTGTAGGCATAGTCAACTCTGCCCAGTGAAACAGCTTTTTTGATGTACATGTATGGATCAATGAACGTGGTCCTCTCAGTCACGTCGACCTCATCTATTATACAGAGCTCTCCGAGAACGGCTTCCCGGGCTTCAAGCCTCTGCGCGTATATTCTCCTAGCATAGACTTTTCCGGCTTTTACGTAGCCCACGGCGATCGGGCTTTTGGAGCCTATTAGTAGGGCTGAACCACAGTACGCGGTATTTATCACGAGCGGTTTGCGTAGAGTGGTTAGAATGCAGGTATTCGAGACTAGTAATCCAACTTTACCGCTACCGATCAGAACGGCGACATTGTCGGAAGTGATGATGTTCGCATTCAAAAATCCTACAAAATACACTTCGCTATCTCTAACATACCCTCTCCGGATTTTCCCCACTAGGATAACCATGAGAACCACTCTTAAGTGGTGCACGGTTCGAGTGCCGAGTGCTCCGAGGTTTAGGGTACAGGAGTGGGCGCTAAATAGCGTTTACTCGCTCTGCATCCCTATCTCTGAGTACTTCGTTCTTAAATTTTTCGAAAAACTCCTTGATAGGCATGGCTATTAGGCCATACTTGGTGAACATATTGTACCGTGATACGTCGTCGGTTAATACCACTAAGTTGTTTACCATGGCTATCGAGGCGTTGAACACGTCTATGGCGTTGGCGGTAATGCCATGTTTTAATAGGTCTGCAAGAAGCATTGCTGAATGCTTTAATACCTCTACGTTTAGATTCTCCACGACGTAGAATTTAAACATCAAGCTACAAAGTTGCGTTAAAACGCGGGGATCCCGTGTTTTATAGAACGTATAAGACAAGAATTCGTGTAGGGAAAGAACTGAAACATGTATTTTAAACCTTGATAAAATGAGCGGTAGCATGTTGACTACTTCACTTGAGTGCATGTATGCGAGGGCATAAGAGTCCGCTAAGTAATTTTCATAAACTGTTTTCTGAGACACGGATTCTTAACACCATCATTGTTGTTGAGAGCGAATGCCTTGCCTTATAGTGTCTAAGAACCTACGGGCCTCCGGGTACGAAACATCCACATTTACCTTTGAGAGCTCCTCTTTTAGTGATACCAGGTGCCACTTCTCTATTAGTGCGTTAATAAGCTCATTGTAGGATTGAAAGCCCATTTTCTCCTTCAATTCCTTGAGCTTTTTCCAGGTTTCTTCGCTTATCGCCACGGTCTTCATATAAGCTCACCCGGAGGCTTCTCGCTGAACACTACAAGTTTTAGTAAATCTCCGTTAATAGCATTTCTAGACGTGATCTCCTTAAAGACTTTCGTAGATGGCCTCGGCTTCCTCTCCTTCGTTATTAAGTCCACCTCGAATAAGCCGAATTTCTGCTTAAAGCCTTGTGGCCACTCGTAGTTATCGTTTATCGACCAGTGGAAGTAGCCTCTGAGGGTCAAGCCGCTCTCAATGGCCTTTAGCATCGCGTAGGCATGGCTTAGTATATATGATGCTCTGTTAAGGTCTCGGGGATCGGATGTTCCGTTCTCCGTGACGTAGAGTGCATTAGAGTACTTTGAGGCCATGTGTAGTGCCTCTACAAAGCCCTCTGGAAACATCTCCCAGCCCATGCCATCACACCACCTGCCTATCTTGGAGGTACTGTATGGCACGCACGCGTAACCATAGCCCGGCACAGCCTCGAAGTCTAGTAGGGGGTAAGGTGCATTTTCTTTTTTCCTGACTACTATCCTCGTGTAGTAGTTTACGCCGAGCCAGTCCACAGTGCCTCCTAGTACAGTAGATTTAACATACGTCTTCATGTCTAAGCCTACATCAACTACTCCCTTAACAACGGCGTCTAGTAACATGTAGTTGTGGAAGTGATTGTAGTGTACTGCTATCTCACTCTGAGATTCCGAAATCGCATACGCGGGGATGAAGTTGTGTATGATGCCCACTTCGGCTGGCTCTTGGGAATCGGCATCGGCTTTGATCCTGTCAAATCTCTTTATTGCCTTGTAGGCGAGTGCGTGAGCTGTTACCATGTTGACAAATACTTTAGGCAAGACATCAGGCCTATTCACGCCTGGAGGAAACCCACTGTAAGGCGCCATGTAACCTAGTTCTATTGGTACCATAGGCTCAGTTATGGTGGACCACATGTCTACGAGGTCTCCGAGTTTGTACGCTACGTAGGCTGCAAATTTAGCAAACTCTACCGGGAAATACTCTTCGAGGATGCCTCGCGGACCCTTTCTGAGGTCCGTGGACCTTGACTTTATTGGGTTGTGCAGCCAGTATGGTAATGTAAAGTGATATAGGTTTACTATTACTTTAAAACCACGTTTACGGAGGTCTAGTATTATGTCCCTGTATATTGAAACGGCGTCCTCGTTGGCGACTTCATCGAGCTCTGCAATGGTCTCCTCCGTGATCTTTACGTCCTTTACGAATCCATTACCGTCCCTCTCCACGTCTACTTCTATGTGCGTTGTGGGGTAGAGGAATACTCTACTCCACTCCACGCCAATTCTATAAGCATTCATACCAAGCCATCTGGCATTTTCATGATCTACCCTATATAGTTCCAAATAGTTAACTCCGTCTTCAGGTAGATCTCCGCTAACAAGCTTTGTTGAAATATTGAAGGGTTCTCTTACCCAGTGCCACCAATCAGTATTGGGGTCAATAAACCTGTGATAAGAGTCTCCCATTTCGAATTGAAACCCTGATTGAGAAACCCCCCATTTGAAGTCCTGTGGGAATTCGTGCACTGTATAACACCCCTTTGAATTTATAGAATCGTGAAGCTTATATACATTTAATGGAAATCCGCGCAGTGTATGTTTAGAAGAAAAGTTTATAAACTTATATGTTTTTACATTGTAAGGAGGTGGGTCTAAAGTGTACGGGAAAAAAGCTCAACTCCTACTAACTAGCATTCTACTACTACTAGTTCTACCCGTAGCGCCTACTACTGTCGCCCAGGTGGCACCTCCACGCTCGGAAACACTCATTATTGGAGGTGCGTACTGGGAACCACCTAAGAAATGGAATCCCTTAAACTACCCAGGATCGGCATCCGGCGTTGTCGGGTTGGTATATGAACCCCTGTACATCTGGGTGCCAATTAAGCCAGCCGATCAGAGGTTCATGCCGTGGCTTGCCAAGGATCTTCCGGTCTGGGAATCCCCTACGAGGGTTGTGATCAGGCTAAGGGATGAAGCTAGGTGGTGGGATGGAAAGCCCGTAACGGCGGATGACATCATATTTACTTGGTATACCCTACCGCGCAAGGTCACCACGGCAGCATGGGCTGGTGTTAGAAACTATATTGTAGAAGTACAAAAAGTAGATGAGAAAGCCGCTAGGTTTATACTGTCAGAAAATGCCAACTACGCTGACTTCCTTTTCCAGCTCTATAGTGCACCTGTGTTACCTAAACACTTCTTCGAGCCGTTCGTGGAGCAATACGGTGAGGAGCTGACGGACCTGTCTAAGTGGCCTATTATAGCGCCGGACAACGATCCGAAGAAAATCGTTGGAAGCGGTATGTACAGAATATACTACTTAGCAGACGATCATTTCGTATTGGAACGCATAGATGACTGGTGGGGCAGGGCGGTATTCGGTCTACCGGCACCTAAATACATTAAAGGTGTAGTGGTTTACAGCAACCAGGTAGCGGCGAACATGCTAGGAGCCGGCGAATTAGATTGGAGTAACTTCTACATCCCAGGAGGTCCAGACATGGTAAAGAGGGGCACCGTAGTAGCGTTCTACAAGGATTATCCGTTTTACCTATCTGCAAACGTTGCGTACTTATTTGTCAATACCCAGAAAGAGCCATTCAACGACCCCGAGTTCAGGAAAGCGATGTACTTTGCCATTAATGTGGACAAGCTAATAGGTGCGGCGTTTGAAGGTGTCGTAATAAAATCTAATCCTGTAGGCCTGCTACCAGTTTGGGAAGAGTTCCTGGCTAAGGACCTCATTGAGCAATACGGCTACAAATATGAACCCGAAAAGGCGAAGCGGGTTCTAAGCGAGGCTGGATATGTTGATCGCGATGGAGATGGGTGTAGAGAACTCAAAGACGGCAGGCCTTTTAGAATGAGCATCATTGTACCATACGGCTGGACCGATTGGATGTTCGCAATCATTAACATAGCAGATGATCTGAGAAAAGTAGGGATATGCGCAGAGGCGCAATTTCCTGATTTCGGTGTGTACGTAACAATGATCGACAGTGGTGAATACGATGCCGCAATAAACAACTTTGGAAGCTTTGCAGCGCCATCGCCTTATAGCCTGTATTACTGGGCGTTTGCTGCAACGCCAGGTATCTGGACCGGTAGTCACGGTAGATATCAAAACCCGGAGCTTGTATCGCTAATAGAGCAACTAGGTGGAATACCGCCACTACCAGAATACAAAGAGCAAATAGGAAAGGTGCTTCGGGAAATACAGAAGATCCTGTTAGATGAGATGCCGGCACTACCCCTTTGGTACAATGGCTACTGGTTTTTAGCAACGACAAAATACTGGACGGGCTGGCCGAGCCAGGATGACCCCTACGGAGTTCCAATAATATGGAATGGTCAGTGGCAGCATGGCGGTATGTTGGTACTACTTAAACTTAAACCACTTGTAATAACCCCTACACCAACGCCGACAATACCCACACCAACACCCACACCTACAACTCCAACACCTACACCTCCTACTACTCCGACTACACCTACATCTCCCACGCCGACGACCCCGGCCCCACCCATTAGCGTAGAGGTCGTAGTAGCCATCGTATTGGTTGTGATAATAGCAATTGTAGTAGCGGTGGCTTTGCTGAGGAGGAAGTAGAAGATGCCTGTTAAAGTATTTTTTGCGCACGCTCTCTTCATTGCTTATAAAGGTTCCATAAAAATGGTTCTCCTAGGCTGGAAGTGTGCCCTTAAAAATCTACCTGGCTAAGCGCATTACCACGTACCTAACGATCTTTGTCGTTTCCGTTACCTTGGTCTGGACCTTAATTAAGTTTGCCCCAGGAGACCCCGCCTTGACGAACGTCATGAGAGCTATGATAGCTCCTGGCGTGAGGTATACTCCTGAGCAAATAGAGATGTTTAAGCAAAGAGCTATAGAGATGCTCGGATATAACTTACCTCTACACGAGCAGTTCATACTCCTGTGGAAAAGGATCTTTACGGGGGACCTCGGGTGGAGCACTTACTTCTCAGCACCCGTTTCATCTAAGATCCTTGAAATAGTTATAAATGACTTACTGCTTATAGCGCCGGCTATAATTGTCAGCTGGTTCCTAGGAAACTGGCTCGGCGCACTGGCAGCTAGGTACCGGGCTCTCGACAGGGTACTCGTCCCTCTAATGTACGTCTTGACGGCAACACCGTATTTCCTCTTCGGGCTACTACTGGTATACGTCTTTGGAGTAGTCTATGGGGTATTCAAGCCCGTTATAACGTCAACGGACATACACGGGCTATTCGTCAATCCATGCTGGGAGACCCTATTAAACTTTCTAAGAGCATATACGTTACCATTTCTCTCAATGGTCCTAGTGTCCATGGGGGGATGGGCCTCGGGTATGAGGACATTGATGATCTACGAACTCGAGTCTAATTATGCGAGGTATATGGAATCCCTTGGCTTCTCCGCGCGGAAGATTTCTTCGTACGCGTTCAAGTATGCTATAAATCCGCAAATAACAGGGCTCGGCATACAGCTGGGAACGATAATTGTTGCAGGCCTCGCCCTCTCCTCGATATTCAATTACCCAGGAGCCGGCATAGCGCTCATATATGCGATAAACTACAGGGACGTGTTCTTGATTCAGGGCATAGTCATAGTCTACACCATAATGGTAATTGCCGCTAACTTCATCATAGACATTGTCTATGTAGTAGTAGATCCGAGGCTCAAAGTAGGGTTTACCAGTGGTTAGGAATGTTCGGTCTCACTAAAAGCATCACGTGGAATATCCTTAGGCGCAATGCGAAGTTCTGGTCATGCCTAGCGGTAATAATTAGTGTCATAGGGTTGGCTACTGTAGGGCCATACCTAACACCGTACAAGCCGCTGGAGTATACTTCACCAAAACTACCCCCATTAACGCCTGGTCACATCTTCGGCACAGACAACCTGGGTTATGACGTATTCAGCGCCACGGTATACGGCTTGCGGGTGTCCCTTTCAGTTGGGTTGATAGCCGCGGTGGTTGCAACCACCATTGGGACAGTTCTAGGCCTAATAGCAGGCTACAAGGGCGGCATCGCGGACTCGGTAATAGACGGCTTTGCAATACTAATACTCACAATGCCATCAGCGTTTATTCTCATAATTCTGGGCACATTTTACATACGGGCAGACATGGGGGTCGCGGGTGGTTGGAGAGAGATAATGAACATCGTTTTTCTCGGTTCAATGATTGGTTTGCTAATGTGGCACTGGACAGCTAGGGCCGTCAGGTCTCAAGTCGCCGCGCTGAAGGTATCGGATTACGTAGCCGTGTCAAGACTTAGCGGTAACTCGGACTTGAAAATCATAGTTAAGGACATACTGCCTAACATAGCCTCGTACATAGCATTAGTATTCGTCATACAGCTAGCCAACGGCCTTCTCACCGCCGTCACCTTGGAATTCCTCGGGATCAAGGCATCAGAATGGTCTCTCTTCGCCAGGATAATGCAGTGGCTTCAAATGGGTGCCCTTACAGCACATGTGTGGTGGGCTTGGCTCATACCCGGAGGAACATTAGTGGCATTCATAGCCTCCCTGTACCTGGTGGTTCTTTCACTGGAAGAGGTATTTAACCCAAGGCTTCGAAGGATCTAGGTGATAGCGTGGGTTCTAAGGTGCTGGAAGTACAGGGTTACAGGGTTTACTACAGGACTCTAAGTGGTTATATCAGAGCAGTTGATGGGGTGCATTTAAGTATTTGCGAGGGAGAAATAGTCGGTTTAATAGGTGAAAGCGGATGTGGTAAATCGACGTTTGCACAGTCTCTCGTCCTCCTCAAGTACCCCATGGTGTACATGGGCGGTAACGCTATCTTCGAGGGCTCGTACGACTTAAACAAATTAACGTTACAGGAGAGAAGGAAAATACTATTGAAAAAGATAGCGTTTATACCGCAATATGCACTAGACGCGTTACCCGTAATAAAGAAGATAAGGTCCTTCATAAGAGACCTAGTACGGGATAAGGGCTTTACCGAAGAAGTCCTAGAAGTGTTCAAGGAAAGGTTGAAGCAGGTGGGCCTTTCCGAAAGAGTTCTGGAAATGTATCCGTTGGAGCTTTCCGGCGGAATGAAGCAGAGAGTTGTAATAGCCATATCCACGCTGTTCAAGCCCAGGCTACTTATAGCTGATGAGCCGACTTCAGCGCTAGACGTCGTTACGCAGAGACAAGTACTCGAGTTGCTAAGAGACCTTAGAGACCGCGGAGTTGCCGGCTCAATACTCTTCATAACGCATGATATAGCGTCAATCAGGCAGATAGCCGATAAAGTAGCCACAATGTATGCCGGTAAAATTATAGAAACCGGGCCACTGGAGAGCGTTGTCAAAGACCCTCTACACCCATACACCTCTCTACTAATAAGATCTGTACCAAGCATAAACGCCTCTTACAAAGTAAGAAGGTTAACGGGCTTGGGCGGGTCGCCACCTAGTCTGCTGCATCCTCCTCGTGGTTGTAGATTTCACCCGAGGTGCCCTTACGCTATGCCGACTTGTAGCGAACAAGAACCTTATTTAGTTGACTTAAATGACCGTTGGGTTGCGTGCTGGCTTTATTCAAAGAGGTGAACCTCGTGGATGAAGCGCTCTTAGAGCTCGACAGCGTCTCCAAGATCTTCACCACCGGGCTTTTAGGTGGAACTCGTATTAAAGCAGTTGACAACGTCTCAATGAAAGTATACAAAGGCGAGATACTAGGCATACTAGGAGAGTCGGGCAGCGGTAAGTCCACGATAGCAAAGCTCATACTCAAGATACTGAAGCCTACGAGCGGTAAAATACTATATAGAGGCAGAGACGTGTGGAGCATTGATAACAAGGTGTACTATCGGAGGGTACAGGGGGTATTTCAAGATCCCTATGCGAGTTTTAACCCTAGGAGAAGGGTTCTTGATATCTTTGTTGACACCATGAGAAACTACTATGCAGAGCTAACGAGCAAGATCACAGAAGAGCTGGAAAGGGCGCTAAGTAAGGTGGGTATGAACGTCAAAGACGTGATAGGCAAATATTCTCACGAGTTTAGTGGCGGTCAGTTACAGAGGCTTTCTATTGCGAGAGCGCTTCTCGTAAAGCCTGAAGCCATAGTAGCGGATGAGCCTGTGTCCATGGTTGACGCGTCTACAAGAATAGACATATTAAACATATTCATCGACTTGAAGGAAGAAGAAGGCTTGGCGTCCATCATAATAGGGCACGACCTCGGCCTGGCAAGCTATGTTAGTGACCGCGTAGTGGTACTATATAAAGGCCAGGTAGTTGAACAGGGTACGGTGAACATTTTACGAGATCCTGCACACCCCTACACGAAAATGCTTCTCGAGGCCGTTCCTCGAATAGACTACAAGTGGACTACGCCGTTGAGGTACCAAGTAGAAAGCGTCCAAACACGGCACACTACGGGTTGCGTATTTGTGAATAGGTGTCCATTTAGATTGGAAGACAAGTGCGCTAAACTAGAACCGCATGTTGTAAATCTCGGGGATTCCCAAGTTAAGTGCTGGCTATACGCGGAAAAGTGATCGGGGCTCGTCATGCAGAAACGCGTTATCTTTCTCGTCCTGCTAGTGACCGTGCTCGCCAGCTCGCTATTACCAGTATCCAGTACGACCCATTTATGCAAGCTCGAAGCCGCCATCTTAGAAATCATACCATCTAGCGTAAGGAACGTGCGCTCCTCCACGAGAAGCGGTAAACTCTTCGACCCCGTGATTGTTGAGAAAATTGCGATCGATGTGAATGCGTGGGGCCTTGAAAGCCAGGGCGATGGGTTTGAAGGCTACATAGACTTGACGGTAGACGAGAAGGGCATTCTTAGGCTCGTGGCAGACGTTAACGTGCCTAGTGGGGGGTTAAACCCGTGGAGCGTGATCGCGTACCCCGAGATCATCTACGGAATTAAACCGTGGAGCCCCGAACTAAGACACGTACAAGAAAAGTCTTTTAAGTTGCCCCTTAATTTAAAGGGGCTTCCTCAAATATATGCGCTAGTCGACTATGCAGTGATGAATGCTTCTACGGCGGTTAATCTAGCATTTGACTTGTGGATTCTCAAAACGCACGAACCAAGAAGCCCCGTGAAGGGAGACATAGAGCTCATGATATGGCTTTATAAAGGGGGTGGGAGGAGCGGGCCCCATCCTGCTGGAAAGCACGTAAAAACGGTAAAAATGCCACTCATTAGTGAGGGTGCCTTGAGTGAAGCGGTATTCGAGGTCTGGGTTGAGAGGGAGGTAGCGGGTGGCTGGACGTACGTAGCGTATGTTTTAAAGGACGCCCTGGAGAGACGTGAACTAGTGTTAAACGTCTCCTCCTTCGTGGTGGATGTAGTTAAGATGCTGGGGCTTGACCTCGGTGATTACTACCTATCGTCGTTAGAACTGGGCTTTGAGATCTTCTATGGCGAGGTTATAAACGTTGTGGCGTCTATTTACAGGTACTATTTAATAGCTAGTAGCGACGTCGTAGACCTAGAACAACTGTTACTTATAACGAGAAGGGCCACTAAGCTCGTCGCCTGGATCGTGCCGTGGGGTTACAGCGTGGACGTGGAGGGGTTTAACGATAAATTTACGCCAGGAATCGTTTTAGCCTATGACGCCGACTGCGGCCTCTGCACCTCCACGCTTAGGGCTTGGGCAGACATTTCCTTTAGGCTCTTAGAGGGCTTTCTCCACCGTGAAAAAGTAGTTTATGTGAATCTATTCAGTGAAAAGTACCAGCCTTCTTGGAGATGGCGTGGTGAGCTAACGAAAGTAATGTACGACGAAAAGATACTACGTGAACTCAAACGGATCGCCGGTGACGGTGAGCGCATGTACATTGGTTTCAGTGAAATGACAACCTGCATTAACGATCAGGAGTGCTTTGAAGAGCTGGTTAGAGCGTATGAAAAGTTAAAGGAGCTGTTCCCAGCAGCGAGACTATATTACTACGGTTCGAGTGGTGATAGCGTTAAAAATATGCTCAAGTTATACAAAGAGATCGGCCTAGACCTCATTGGGCTAGACCTGTGGAGCTACAAGTACGCTGAAGGTAGAGTGAGAATAGACGACCATCTGGCCGAGAAAACTAAGCAGCTACTTGACGTCGTGCCACGAGACGCCTTCTTTGTTGGCGAAATAGGGTTGAGGCTTAACGACGTAGAAGCTTACGTTGAGCCATTCAATAAGCACCGTCGCATAGTCGAGAAAGAGGGGGTGCACAGGGCGTATTACGAACAAGTACTACAGCACATCCGCGAACTAGGTTTCAAGAACGGCTATCTTGGCGTATGGTCGTGGAACGATGAGGTGTACGCGATCATGAGTGACAGCATCTTACAGGGATTGATAATCAATGAGGCTATTGCACTGGGTGTGCTACCACGTGCATGCACAGCGCTCGAAGCCGAAGGCAGTACTTCCATACCAGTGGAAGAGGGACGTGTCTTGGCAATGCAAGCATTGGCGTTAGTAGTCGCAGTAGCGCTAACCCTAGCCGTTATTTTGTTGAAATGGCTGGGGAACTCAGTCTAGTAGTTCTTGTAGAGACTTAAACATACCGGGGTGTAGTGAGCCTTTCTTCGATTTAATGATGCTGATTATCCAGTCTGCGAGTCTGTAAACACCGTTCCTGTACTCTAAAAAGCCCTTCCGGACCAGCATGGCCATCGCTATGTAGATTTCCTTAACTATGATCGCGTCTTCCAGCTCGCTGACAAGATCGGCCTCTCCCTGCCTGGCCCTCTTTTTGACCTCTTCCTTTAAGTCCAATGCGGCAACTATTTCGCCGACACTAATGTGCCTGATGAAGTACTCCATGATTAGCCTTTCAAGCTTGTTAAGCGTCAGTATTTCCCTTAAACTGCGCCTAGGCTTCTCGCTCACCTTATCACCCGCCTAGTAGTACCACGTGTAGGGAAACGCGTGTTCTTTAACCATGAAGGCCGCGTTTACTCGAGCCCTGCAGAAGCCTTTAAATAGACACTTCTCACAATGTGGCGGTTCATCCCTCAGGCAGATCGTTCTACCCATGATCCAGAAGTAGTCATCAATTGTTACAGGGCTTAAGCTGGCTTTCTCGGCTACTTGCCTATAAGCTCGCCTTATGACGAGTCTCAGTATAAAGTCTTCTTCGGAGGTTACATCGATGCCGTTCCTTATCTTATCCCAAATAGGCCCTGAAACCATGACTAACCCAAGCCTATAAGCTATTCTGGAGAGGTGGTTATCTACTGCTACATCTAACTGGTCGACAGGATTGTAAAGACCTCTTGCAATTAAAAACTTTGCAAGCAGCATCGTCTTCTTCTCTACGGGGTCTTCGTAAGCCCTGAAAACGCGTAGATTATCAGCTAGCCCCGGTTTTTCGAGTGATCCGCGAAGCCTGTCGTTAGAGCACTCGAGTAACCTAGTCACGCTAGAGCTATATAGTTTAACTAGTTTCAAACCAAGATCTCTAAGTAGCGCCGTCCTTATATCAGGGTCTGGTGGAGTGGCGTCGCCAACTGTAAATGCATCTGTAACTTCCTTTACGGTAACCTTCGAGAGGTTCTCGGGTGAGAAGAAGTTAGGGTTTTCATTAAATTTCTTAATTCCAAGTCTATAGAGGAGGTCCGCTCCTTTATAGCACCCGTCGTCTAGGCACGCATAGTACCGCTTACTAGGCCTGCTAAGCCTGTGGTCGATTGCTACCATTACGATGAAGTAGCGTAGCGTGTTCTCGGGCTCTTCGCTCTTAGAGGGGTAGAACCTCTCGTCGTAGACATCTAGCTTCGGAAGCTCATTTACCTTGTTTTTAATAACCCGGGCAGCCTTTTCCACGACTGATTTGTCAATGCCAATAACGTCCACCAATAACACCCTGGAGGATTGGTTGTAGCAATGCCTGCCATTATGTATGTACGTGTTGAAAGGTAATAAGGTGGTACTAGTAGTCGGCTCGATTAAGTTACTTAGTCGCGAGGTCTACGCGGGCACCTTCATCGGTATGTACGACCCATGCACTACGCACCACTTCGCGGACTCCCTTAACGACCTTTCCACCGTCCCTCCACGAATCCACGACCGCTAATAGCGATCCGCCGAGCCCCGCCCCCGATATTTTAACCCCTAATGCACCACTCTTTAAGGCGGTATCCCTAATGACTTCTAGCTCCGGGAGGCTGACTTCGTAAAGATCCCTTAAAAGCAAGTGCTGGTAGTTGATAATACCAGCTACTAGCGCTAGGACGCTGTTTTGTGTCCTAGTGGAGTACTCCAAGCATTCCCTGCACTCTCTCTTCAGGAATGTTGTCGTTTCGTCCTTGACGGTAGCAACGTGAGGGTTTTCCAGTAGCCTTAATGCAAGCTTCGTGGACTCGTTCATCTTAATTGTGAAGATAATTCTATCTTTCAGCCTCTTCTCGAGGCCGTTCAGGTATGGTTCCAGCTCTTCAATTCTCAGCTCGCCCCACGCTACTTCATCTATCTTAGTGGACATCTTCGCTTTTAGGTCACCGGGAACAGTGTGATCTGACAGCACTTTTCGCAAGGCCATTTCTATTTCACTAATTCTCTTCGGGTGTACTTCCACGACACTACGCCTTATGCCGGAATTAAGGACTACGAAAGTCCAGTTGTAATCCCTATACGTTACCGTATCGTAGGGTGGTTTCGTTTCAATTTTTGTCACGCCACCCATGACCGATCCGTATTGGTCTAGTCTCCCACAAGGTACGCCAACGACGTCGTGTTCACTCTGGTAGGCCAGCTCCGCGATTAGCTTTCTTTCGAGGCTTAAACCGTACAGCTCGTTCAGCCCGGTTAATGTTGCTACCTGTAACGCGGCACTACTGGCTAAGCCCGAAGCCATGGGTATCTCGCTGTATACTAGCATGTTGAAATCCCCAATTCCAAGCCCATTTCCTCTAAGCGTGTAAACGATTGACCGGATGTAGTTGCCAAAGAACCCTCTTTCCCTTAACACAGGCTCCTTAGCCGAAAAAGTGTCCACGCACTCGATGTTTTCCATGCAAAGGTTTACAGATAAGACATTGCTTTTCCCTTTAGATTCTGAGAGTGCAACGTACGTTCTCTTGTTTATAGCAACGGAGACTACCGGTAGTCCTTTGTAGTCCTGGTGCGTGTTTAGTAGATCTAACCTACCTGGAGCAGAGGCTACTACCTGCGGCCTAGTACCAAACACCTTTTCAAACTCCTTGACAACGTAATCTACTCTACTTGCACTTTCCGAGTACATCTCCCAGCCCACCTACAGCCTTTTTACATGCTTCTCGCAGTTCCCCGGCCTTTTTCTCGGGTAGGCCATCATAAGTGAACACCCAAAAGCCCCATTCAATGCCGGCGGCGTGCTTAAACTTGTCCTTCTCCCTATAGGGCTGATAAAACTCCACGTGGAAATGGTAATGTTCGTACCTGCCTTTAACCGGCGGGTTGTGGAAGACCATTATGTATGGGGCATCCCGTTCTAGTAGTGCAGTATATGTCGCTGTGACAACTCTTAACACGTCTGCTAGATAAATGCACTCCTCTTCGCTCAAGTCCTTTATGGAGTTTATGTGCCTTTTCGGGTATACGTGTACTTCGTAGGGCCACATAGCGTAAAATGGTAGTAAGGCGACGTAGTGTTCATTTTCGTAAATTGTTCTCCTTCCTCTGCTTAGTTCGTACTTTGCTATATCGCAGATCATGCACCCACCCTCGCTCTCGTGGTACTCTCTCATAGACTCGAGCTCGACCTTTATTCGGGGGGGTGTGAAGGGCAGTGCGTATATTTGTGAGTGGGGGTGTGTTAGCGAAACGCCGATCTCCTTGCCTTTGTTCCTAAATATCGCCACATAGCGTACATAGCTTCTTGATGACAGCTTAACGTACTCCTCTTTGAACAGCTCGATCACCTTTACGGCGTGTTCTAGGCTTAAAGTGTGCAGGTCTCCTTCATGCTCAGGCGTCTCGATGACTACTCGGCACTCACCCTTGGCTTTTCCGGCTTTAAGGCTTTTCAATTCCTCTCTGCTAGGTGATGGCGGGCTTTCGAGCAGTGCTGGGTACTTGTTCGGCAGGGAAACGGTATTCCAGGATTCCAGGTAGGCTAGCTCCGGTGCACCGGGACAGAACGGGCACTTGAAGGCTTCTCGTTTCTCCTCGGGCCTCCACGGCCTCATAGACCTGTGCTCAGCCACTATGATCCACTGCTTTATTAAGGGATTCCACCTTATTTCATGCAACTTGGTCACCTTGTTCATTCTTCGGCAGTCTAAGCAACTCCTCGATGAGCATATTAACCTTTGAGTTAAGGTCTCCTTGAGCCTCTGCGACTTTACGCGCGATTTTAGTGATTTTCTCGCATACGGCTCTACAGTCACCGCTCACGATGCTCGCTGGGTTAGGTGAGCACTCGACATATATGCAGGGGGATACAAGCTTAAGTAGCTCGAGAACGCCTACTAGGTCGTTACAACGCATACTAGGCAGGTCGCGAGATACGTACTTGTAGTAGAGTTCAACGACGTTACCCAGCCCTCTCGAAGCGAGGAAGCCATGCACTTCGACGTCCTTAATTACGGTAGAAGCTACGTAAACCACTTCCATGGCATTTCCGCCCAGTCCTTCTACGAGATTACCCTTCACTAGTATAACGTAGCTTGATATGTTACCGTGAAGTAGGCTGTGAACACCCTCGTGGAATAGTAGCGCTCTCAGAACATCGTAGTCCAGCCGTTTACACTTTTCATAGTCAACGTGTATGCGCGGCCAGCCCATCCAAGCTTCGTGCGAGACTGGGTAGTCACCGATGACGGATATGTCAATGGCTAAAGCAGCTCCGGTTAAGTGCCTTAACTTATCCTCCGTTGACTCGTAAACGTGCACTTCTACCAGCTCGGGTTGCTGTGCCAAGCTACTGTACAGCTCTGTGAGGATAGCCTTCACGGTGCTTATAAAATCTCGTGGGACATTACCGTGTACTTCAACGTACATGTTACCATCCACGAGCAGCACCAACGCGTTCCAGGTAATTAAATGAGTAGCTCTACCAGGAAATATTTTTACTAGATCAAGCCCTCACCGTCGGAGGGGTATTTTGCGGCGCGGCCGGTCTCCCAACGAGCTACTGCGGTAACCTGCGACGTGGTTAAAGCGCTCACCGATGTGCTTGACGAGGACGCTTATTCGAGTTGGCCAGGGCGTGGCTGAACGAGCTGAGGGGCGAGTTGCATTTGGACTCGGAGTTGCCGAGAAATCCGGGCTTACACGTTAAGGCGTACTCATCACAGTACTTTAGTATAGTACCCTTAACGCTAACCCACCAGCTGGTATTTTTCATCGAAATGTAGCCTCGTAGCGGGTGCGTGGGGTTTTTCATGAAGGGTTTAATGTTTAGAGGATCGTAGTAGAGCGTAGACGCCGTTTCGTGTGCGAGCTTCGCTATTCTCTCCACGGTTTCCTCATCGTCGTTAAGTCCTGGTACTATCGGGCCATAGAAGATCCACGTCTTAATGCCGAGGTCGCTAAGCTTTCTTAGAGCTTGAACTCGCGCACCCGGTGGCGGGGAGCGCGGTTCGACGATCTCAGCTAATTTACCATTTAGCGTGGTTATCGTGAAGCCAACATCTACGAGCTCCTTGCGCATCGCCAATAGGTTAAGGTCCCTGAGCACAAGCGGGTTCTTCGTTTGAATGCTAACACGAAACCCGTGTTCAAGTAGTATTTTAAGGCATCTACTAGTAAGCTTGTAAACGGCCTCCACGGGCTGGTAGGCATCTGTGATCGTACCTACGCCGACAACGCCTGGCTTGAGCTTTTTGACTTCGCGTGAAAGCACGTTTACTATATTCGTCTTTAAAACAACCACAAAGCCCCAGTTTTCCGACGCACGTCTATCTTTAGTATAGAGCCGTGCGTAGCAGTACACGCAACCATGTCCGCAGCCTAGGTAGGGATTCAAGGCGTAGTCTAGATCCGGTAGCTTGCTTTTCGATAACGCGGTATGCACGGTGGTGTAATACACCTTGATGCCGCGAAAAGTCACCAAGCCTATTCAAGCCTCTTAAAGTACTCTTCTATTTTCCTAGTGGATAGGATTCTTCGGAGTAGCCTCGAGGAAGAAAACCACTTTTTACAACCAAGCTTAGTTACCCTGTCCAGGTAGTCGCAGACCTCTCTAAGGCTATCCGCCTTCATCGCTGGGCCCTTCTTAAACATCTCTCTACACGATTCACGCACAAACCATACTCCTATTGGGAGGTTGAAGCCCGGGTATATTTCGCGTATTAGTACTGCTGTTGCCTGCCTCTTGACGTACTTAAGGTACTCTAGCGTAGCCAGCATACTCGCGTAGTAACATCCACCAATGCCGGGGTAAGTTGTCCTACCGAAGTAATCCTCGTAATCTCCCTCAACGACAACGTTTAAGCCTACGGGGTTCCAAGTCGAGCCAGGCCACCAGGCTTCCATCCACTCGTAGCTCCATTTGGCCGGGTACAGTACGCCTATGAACAGGTTATCGTGTATCTCGTGTTCAAACACCATTACCTCGTTAATGGGCTTGTAACCCTTGACTTCGCGGAGGATATGCCTACAAATCATGTTGTCAACAGCAGTTATACTCCACCTAGTGGGAACGAGCTTTCTCTGCCCCTTTAAACCAAAGGAGCCGAGGCTGAATGCCTTCTGGATGTGTGATACCGGTATACCGGTTTCGTAGAGGCTGGCAACGGCCTCAGCTGCTGGTAAATCCGTGTCGTAGTACGCTTTTTCCAGAGGCCTAGGTATACTTGGGTTCCCAATTACGCGGAAAGAGCTTAAAGGGGCTCTCGGCCCTTGAGGTGGTTCATGCTCGTTAAAAGTTATTACTGGCCTAGGTGGTTTTTCAAAAACGGCCTGTACATCAACCGGCTTATCGCTAAGAACTAGAAGCCTTACTTCCTCTAAAAACCTGTCTTCGACTCTTTTCACGTTGTAAACTCTATACCCTGTTACCAGGCTCCACCTATACTCTAAAATGTCCTCTACCCTAAGGCTACTCCACTTTTCAGGGTAGTCGAATATACTGGTATCACCTAAAATAGGCGGCGTAGAAGGCCCCGCCCGCACGTACGGGTAGCCCATTCTACCGACGAAGACTGCCGGAGGGGTAGATCCTTCAATGATGTTAGATAACCTCACTCGACTAAGTCTAGTGAACGCGCGAGCCCGGGCTATGATTGGGCAGTATGCGAGGTCGCAAAGCCCTCTGCCCCTACAAAGCACGCAGAGAGATGGGTTAACCTTCAAGCACTTAACCCAAACTCATATACTGCTAAAACTGCTTAAATCGTGAATAGCCGGCTTCCACCCTCAAATGACGGTACCTTCAGCCATCACGCGTTCTCAAAACCTAGTAATAACTATTATGGAAATGCTAACCGGGTTTCGATGGTTGAAGAATGGCTAAAAGCTTCTTGAAGTCTTCCTTTAACTCCGCTATAACGGCATCGCTGAGCTCAAACATTACTGGATCCCTTCCACGACCCCAGCTGTAGATTAATGGTATTAGTTTGCCATCTACGTGCTTGTAGTTTAACTCGAAAATAACATCCGATAACGAAACGTTTGTGCGGTACCAGTGGTGTGAGGGCTTAGAGCTAAACCTCACCACAAGCTTACCTTTGTTTTTAAGCCAGTATAGCTCATTTATCAGCGACGTCCAGTACTCTTCGGGGGCCCCCAAAACACTGAATATCTCCACACCGTGAAACATCACAACATCCACGTTTAAGGCTTCGAGCAGCTCCACCGTGATGGCGTGGAGGTGCGTTATGGTTGCACTCGTGGGGTTTAATGACTCTAAGTGCAGGTATCTATCTACGACGCGACTGCTATCTTCGCGGGATAACCCCGTAAACTTAGTTAGTGCGTTAATGAATGCTTCCCTACTCTCGTCAGTGGAGAATCTATAGGATATGAACACTCCACGTATATTGTTTGAAATCAATAGGTCCACGAACGGTAAGAGAACTACTGGAACCCGTGCCTTGGGCGGGTACACCACGTAGACCACATCACCGCGCCTCACGTACCCGATAGTGCTTTTCGTGAACCTCAACGTAGTTCTTAGAAGCTCGCCCCCTCCTATGACCCTTTGAGGTCTCGGTGGCATGTACACCTTAAACCCCTGGCTCTCCACGATCGAGAAAGGTATCTCGGCTACCATAAGTGGCGCTCCGCGGATTTTCCTCAACTCCATCATCCTCGTGATGAGCCCACGCGTTATACGGTGCTTCAGGTATATCACTATGTCCGCTATAAACTCTATAGCGCCTAGCTCCACTGCCTCCTTCCCGAGGGGGATTTCGGCGATGACTACGAGTAGCCCGTTTATGGCGTTTACCAGCTGGTAGAAGAAGTTCAGGAGAACGGCTCTCTGAGCACGGGTATTCTCGATTAGCTCTATCGCCGCGTTTACCGAGTCTACTACGACCACGTCGTAGGGGGTCTTCGATAGTTTATCCGCAATTATTTTCAAAATCTCATCCGTTGAAGCCACGGGGAGTTTTAAGTACTCGAAGAGCCCTTTACTCTCCGCCTCAAATAGCTTTATTCCAAGCCTCTCCATGTGTCGAAATAACTTCTCCTTATCCTCGTAGAACGTCATGTAGAGGCATTTCTTGCCTTTCAACGTGTTCGCGTAGCAAACCTGTGACGCGAAAGACGTTTTACCCGCACCGGGATGACCAACAACGAGGAGCATTGTACGCGGTTTAATTTCACCAATAATTTCATCTAGTTCTCGAGAACCAGCAGTGAATGTAGTCAAGTTATGATCCACGAAGCTAGCACCCTTATTAAGTAACTGGCACTTTAAAAATAATATTGTGAAATAGTTTATAAAAACCAATTTTACGCGGTGCCGGTATCAATAGCCTAAGAATATACCTAGACCCAGTACCAATGGCTCACCTTAAGACTTCTACGTGCACTGCACACGATAAACACGGGTCAAATGCTGTTATTAATCTATTAGCTTCTTCGACTACCGCCTCGCTGTAAGGTCTATTGATGAGCGCCTTCGCCAGTTCCTGTGCTGTAGCGATGTTCTGTGCGGTCGGCGTCACAATCCTCGCCTTCTTAACTTTTAAGTTATCGTCAAGCTCGTAGTAGTGATATAGCACTCCACGAGGTGCCTCGACCACGAAAGCACAGACATCATCCACGTACGCTACTGGCTCTACGTATTGATTTAGCGGCTTCCTGTAGTTACTAAGGAACTCCTTAAGCCTTAATAACGCGTCTAGTAGCTCAAGTACTCTGGCGATTACGCCCTGGTGAATGTTCTTCAGAGGCGGAGTCCACGAGTAGATTTTCGCTAAGTCCTGTGCTTCGCCTACAAGCTTGCTAAACGAAGTGTTATACCTCGCCAGCGGTCCCACCAAGAAGCCTTTTCCCTTGATGCTGTACTGTAACGATGTAGAGTCCGGTACCACTTCTTCTTTTACGAGCTCTTCGTAAAACTTAACGGCATCATAGACATCCCCGTTCATGCAAACCCCCGTGCCCAGGTGGGGGTAATCATTTTTCGCGTCATTCACCGTGACCAGGCTATACTTGTGAACTTCGTCGGGTATACTTTTTAGAGACAGCACGAACTTAGTGAATTCACTGGCAAGCGGCAATATCTCCCTCGCCAGCACTTCCGATAATTTCCGCACCTCATCTTCTACTGGGGTAAAGTAGACACCACCAGGTCTAATGGTAACGGCATTGTGGAATCTACCGCCAAGGACGGTCATCGCGTCTCGGGCCCACTGCAATACCTTTAAACCGTAGTTCACTATTTTCGGGTTACGGGATGCTAGTACGCCGATATTTTTAGCCCTCGTAATGTCGGGTAAAGACATGAAAAGCACGTGTAGTACGTGGCTCTTCACTCTTTCAGCTAGGTGGAGAGCAGTTCTCAGGGCCTCAACATCTTCCGGTACATTTAAACCGAGACACCTCTCAAACGCCTTAGTAGCGACGAGAACATATGAGACTCCACAAAAGCCACAAATTCTGCTAACTAAGTCCGGTATCTGGGAGTAATGCAGGTTACGTACTATATAGTTGAAGAATCTCGGCGCCTCTACGACCTTAAAGCGCACTCTCTTAACGAGGCTGTTCTCTACTTCTATGACTACCTCGCCTTCACCTTCAACGCGGAGCAACCTCCTCTCCACTTTCACACCCCGAGCACTTTAATGTGTTTATAACCATAGGCTTTTAGAAGCCATGTCATGTGTTCCGGCTTACCGGTCCTCTCAATGAAGTGCTTCAGGTTCTCTGCGGAGAGGTCTTGTATTCTAAGCCCATAGCAGCCGTAACAACCCCGTCTTCTCGAAGGACAGAGAGCCCCGCAACCACTGAGTGTTATCGGGCCTAGGCAAGGCTCTCCCAGCTCTACTAGTAGACATCTATTACCCTTCCTCTTACAGTCTCCACAAACGCTTTCTACTATTTTAACCGGAAAACCGCCGAGAAGTAGTTTTTTTAGGAGGTTTTTAACGGCTTCGGCATTAACAGGGCATCCTGGAAGGTGGTAATCGACCTCAACAAGCTCGTCTAGTGGTATTGGAGAGCCGTAAATTCGGTGCTTGAAGCCCTCTCCGTACGTTTCCGTGATGAGGTCTAGGGAGTTCATGCACGTTCGAAGTGCTTGCACACCACCGAGTGTTGCACACGTCCCCACCGCCACTAGAATACTGCTCCTTTCCCTCACTGCCTTAATGAAGTTCCTCTGCTCGTTGGTCGTTACGGAGCCTTCTACAAGCACTACGTCATATTCACTGAGCGCGTCGTGAAAGCCTAGTTCTGGGAAATACAGGGTGCTAACTTCTCTAGCGAGTTCCTCATCGGACACTATCGATGTCAATATCTCGGTTATACACCCGGAACAAGACGTTAACTTAACCACGGCAACCCTGATCATTTTAAAGCCCCTCCACGGCTAGGTAGTCTTCTACTTCTTGAATGCTAAAGACGGGGCCGTCTCTACACATAAAGTAGTGTCCTAGTTGGCATGTCCCGCAAATGCCGATTCCACACCTCATCCTTCTTTCAAGGGAAACGTAGATCCTTTCCTTGCTGAACCCTCTTTCAACGAGTTTCCGGCACGCTGTCTTGATCATCACTTCGGGCCCGCAAACGAAGGCAGCAGCATTCTTCGGGTTTATATTGATGTGCTGTATCAGGTCCGTAACGAAACCTTGATAGTTTATCGGTACATCGGGGATGAAACCTTCGGCCATGTCCACGGATACTAGTAGCCTCAGGCGATCTTCCCTACCATATCCTTTTAGCTCGTCTTTGTAAAGCAGTAACGAGGGCGTTCTCGCGCCGTAAAGCACTACTAGCTCACCATACTTATCTCTATTTTCAAGCACGAACTGTATAGCGGGCCTGAGGGGTGCTAGCCCAATGCCACCAGCCACCACGACGATGTCCAAGTTCTCGCTTTTCCTGAGCGGCCAGCCCCTTCCATAGGGCCCCCGGACACCAAGCACAGAGCCTATAGATACACTTTTCACGATACCCCGTGTAACGGCTCCCACAACTCTAATAGTGTGATCTATTACCGTGAAGTCGCCCAGTTTCCTCGGAAGCCCTGAAACTGATATGGGGACTTCTCCCAGGCCCCACATGTACACCATGTTGAATTGCCCGGGCTCGGCGCTATATATCCCTTCAACGGCTAGGGTAAAGGTCTTCGTATCAGGTGTTTCGACGACGTCTCTGAGAACAGTGGCCTTTCTATACGAGAATAACTTGGTCACTTCCATCTAGACACCTCTCGGAGGGACTCCTTTAGGTCTATTCCGGCTGGGCACCACGTGGTACACCTACCACACCCCACGCAACCCGTTCTTCCGACCTGCTTTTCGTAAAAAACGAATTTGTGAAGCACAAAGTGCCTGTAACGGGTATAGAGCTCGCGCCTAAAGTGGCCGCCTGCTACTAACCCGTATGTATAGGTCCTGCACCCAATCCACTTAGCAACCCGCGCGGCCTCGCCATCACCTTGTAGCATGTCTTCCAGCTCTATACAGAAGCAAGTTGGACAGACGTAATTACACGATCCGCAGGCTAGGCACTTCCTAGAGACGTCTCTCCACAGATCCACTCTTGCCGTCTTGTCTACCAGCTCTTTCCGCAAGGCGAGAGGCACCGGTATTTTACCCGAAGCCCTTTCAGTAGCTATTCTAGATGCTTCCATGTACTTTTCTAGTTCTTTCTCACCAGGAGTTGAGAGCCTGAGGTCCCTGAGAATCCCCAACCCCGCCCCGCTAAGTGCCTTGAAGAACACGGTGTCACCTACGATCGCGTAGGCAATATCGCAGTGATCTTCAATTAAAGGCCCTGCTTTAACGTCACCGCAAAAACATGTTTCCAAGGGCCTTAAGCACTCTTCCGCCACAATTAATTTGAGAGAACCTCTCGTAGAAGTATATACCGGGTGCCTCGCCATTAAAATGCAGTCGAGTATTCTCATGGCTAAGAGGTCGCAGGGCTTTATACCGAAAAGCACTATTGAGCCTGCTACCTGGTGCTTCGTGGTTACCGCGTAGTCCCTGTTCACGTGGACGAGCACGTGTTCTGGCGGTAGTAGTATGTACTTCGGTGAAAACTGGGGTATCCTCGGAGGAAGCCCCAATACCAGCTCCTCCGGCCTTTCGAGGGCGCCGAAAACAACACTCCCTTCTTGGACTTTATAACCAATAATACTACTTGGAGGTGTCAGCTCTTTGATGTAATGGAAGAGCCTGCTAATGTCTTCCTTTGAACCCACATATAGCATACTGGCTGGAATACCATAAACACCTCGTAACTGCCATATTAGTCGAATAATGCTCCTAAAAGAGTTTTGTTATTACGCGTAATGACGTATAATACCACCGAGAACATGCCCTAAGTGAGGTGCTCTACTCGTACTTTACACCTACACGCAAATTGTCCGCTGTTACCTCTTTTCTCTTCATCATTCACTTCTGGCAAGACCCTGTAAGTGATAGTAGCTATTAATGCACGGAGAGGGGTCGATGTCATGAGCACGGTGTACATACCACCGGTAGATGTCGTTATAACTGCTCCAACGCGTCTTTATCATAAAAGCATTTGCCAGGCCTAGTGACGAGTGGTTGAGAGACTATATGTAGAGGCCTCAACGTATCTCAGCTTGGTTAAACTTCTCTACATGCCTCGGTATATTGTAAAACGTTTATCAAGCACCCGTCAATGTAATACCCAAACAGAGGGGGCAATACCGGTTCCCTTAGGCTACGAATTCTTGTGCTAAAAATAGTGCACTCGGCACCATAATGCCCGTACAGCGTAGTTGAATGGTGACAGCTATTAACACGGTACTTGCATTGTAGGGTTTAGAGTGGTCTAATGCACTCACTGATCTGGCTCACTAAGCAGAATGTCCCAGTGATACTGAGAAGCAGTGGTAAGGGGTGGAAGGTTAGAAGCGATGTTTGGCTTGCTGGCAGGTATGAAAAGGAGGTACTTAGCAGTACTATTCATGGTTTGTCAGGCGTAAAAGTGGAACTTGATAAGAGGCACATAGTCTTCCATAGGGTCCCCGCGTGGGAAAGTAAAGTAGAATACGCTGTAGAAGTCTTCGGCGAGGCGAGCAGGCTCGGAATCCTATACTACGGGACCGATAACAAATGGCACATAATACCCTCGGGGGCTCTAGCCAGCATCCTCATAGGGCTCGGAGCCGAGGCTACCGATATTGCTGGTAAGCGGGATGAGCACTGGCTGAAGAACAAGCGCGTTGAGCTCGGAAGAGGGTGTAGAGGGCGAGAATACGTGTTGATTTCCACGGAGAAGTACGCAGGGGTCGGCAAGGTGCTCGACGCAGACAGGTGCGTTGTAAAAGTGAAGGACCTGGTAGTCCGCGGCTTTAAGCTCCTCGCAGAGCCTTCACCGGGTGACCTCGTGGAGTTAAATAAGGCTACAATAGAAGAAGCGGCTGAAGAGGCTAAGGGCTTTATAAGAAGGATCTATGAGAAGTACGTTGCACCGGGTAAAATACACGTGTCTTTTAGTGGCGGAGCGGATTCAACCGCCGTTCTTCTACTAGCCGTAGAGGAGCTAGGGGCCGAGAAAGTAGTAGCAGCTTACAGTGATACGGGCCTAGAATACCCTGAGACCCAAGAATACGTTAAGAAAATCTCGTCGAAGCTCGGCGTTGAACTACTCGTCCTAGAGCCCAAAACAGCGTTCTTGGAGGAGATAAGGAAACGCGGGCTGATGAGCGTTGAAAATAGGTGGTGTACACTGCTCTTAAAGCTGTATCCTTTAAAGAAGCTGTATGAAAACCGGGGCGTGAGGCTATATCTAGACGGGGCTAGGGATTACGAGAGCGCGTTAAGAGCTAGAACACGCAGAATAGCCGAGAACCCAGCACTACCTCGTGTTTACAGGGCCTTACCCATTAAGTCATGGCCCAGGTTGTTGGTACAACTCTACTTACATTCCCGTGAAGTAGAGCTTAACCCACTATACGATAAAGGGCTCAGCAGAATAGGTTGCATTGTGTGTCCGGCCATGCATAAGTACGAGCTCGCGCTCTCATACAGCCTTTACAGAAACTTACATGAAGAAATAATTAAGGCTTGTGGTTTTAACGTGGAGGAGTATCTGTCGATGAGGTGGTCGGGTAGAAGACTGTTTGCGACTAAACAAACGGCCTGAGAACCCCATGATCAGGTACCAGGTACAAGCCGCTTTTTCTTTTCTCAATCCTCGAGTCTATGGCGTAGTACCTTCCAGCTGGGAGTTCAGCGTATAGTTCCCTCAGGGACTCTATGACGACTTCCTGGCTCCCTGCAAATGCCTTATACCTAGCGGGTATTCTATGGGGGTTCAGGGCATTAACGACTTCCACGGGACCGGAGTAGTAGGAGTAGTCCTCCACGGGCTCTATACAGCCTTCATACCCCCTACTCAGTTCTACTAGCTTGAAGTTGATGTGTATCCCTTTGAAAGAACAATGTAAAATGGTGTTTTTCTTCAGGTATAAGTACTCTTCCAATCTCAGCCTGCCACGGTGCTTTTTAGAGTACTCTTCAATTAACAGCGATACGGGCCTATCTAGGATGCCCCGGTCAAATATAGCTCTAAGCTTTTCTACGACGACATCGCTCGCACCATATACTACGAAGTCAACGTCGTTAAAGCTTTCCGAGATCATCGCTGAGCCCGTTAAGTGCAACTCTGCTTCGAGGAGGGGCCCTAGTAGGCTCTTAATGTAGAGTACCCTAGGTGAAACCGCGTAGTTGACGCATGTGTATGCAGCATCTAGAGGCACGGTTGTTACACCTTGCTTAATACAGTCCCAGTAAACGGTGCTTGAGTATACTAGCTTCTCATGGTCACCTAGCTTGCTCCGCTTAATGGCGGTGTACTTAGGGTAAGCTATCACGAGCCCTACTGGGTGCTGATACCCCTTAGCCAAGTACAATACACCGCGGTATAGGTAGGGTTCACCTTCAAGTAGCCTAGCCACGGGCCTCACACTATAGCTGCGAGTTCTAACTGATGTCCCATTATGCTCTCCACGCGCAGTCTATTGATTAGCTAGCTTTAATACTTGAAGGACTTAGATTGGTCGTTCCCTACGTCTCTGTAGCCGGGATTGGACAGGTACGATTTGTAGCGAGATCCCGGGTCAAGTTATCTCGGTAGTAAGCTTTCCAGTTTCTCCTCAATTAGTGCTTTTCTGAGGTCTAACCACATCTCTACGCAGCTTCCATACCTTTCTTCGCTTTTCAGTACCAGCGCCTTTCTGAGTACTTTGGCTATAGGTCTGGGTATGTCATTTAACCATGGCATGTAGTCGTCATCCAAGCGTTCTAGATCCCGCTCAACGACGTATATGAAATCCTGAAGGGATAATGCTCTGTTTTTTAACTGCGTAGCGGCGTCTAGCGCCTTTACCTCGAACTCCTTTAATGACTTTTCATCGTCTTTTATGTCCTCCATGGGTATCGGATACTCGTGAACTACACGAAGTAGTATGAGATTTAGAATGAGTCTGTGCTTGGGTATACTACTAGCTAGCATGAATGCAACCACCATGGCTACGCTATATACGTCGTACTTAAAGTCCGCAACTCCCTTTGCGAGTGCCACTGGGTCCGCGTAGGCGGGCGTCAATTTCGTCAGCTTATATCCGCGAGCAGGGTCTCCCAAAGCACCACTAAAGTCGCCGAGCTTTGGCACATACTTGTACGCCGCATGTTCATCCCGGTACAGTAGGATGTTTCTTGGTTTTACGTCGAGGTGCGCTATGTTCACGAGGTGGGCTAAGGCCAGAGCCCCCGAGATCCTCGTGGCTATGTATAGTGCTTCTTCTAGGCCTCTGGCGCCGTTTCTTTGGATGAAGGTCTCTAAGTCTCCCAGAGATGCCAGATCCTCAACGATTACCGGTGGGTACGCTAAGTAGGTGTCGGTATCTAGAGCGTTTCTCGGAATAAGTGTGGCCCTGACCGGTACAACGTAATTCCTGTAAACGTAGAGATCTCTTAGGGCATCTCGATCGTATCCCTTAAGCTCCACGAACTCGTAGAACTCCCTTTCACTCAAGGTGCTGATCATCAGCCCGTGTAGACACCCCTTGAACGCGTCCACGTAGCTTTTAGTAGTGATGGTATCTTCTTTGAGCACTTTCAGCGCGTACACGTTACCCCGGGCATCTCGGGCCCTGAAAACGTAGGTGTAGTTGCCTTTATCGCTTATTAATTCCTCAATAGTGAACCAGTACAATCCTTTCCTCTTCCACAGAGCTATGTGAGGTTTATCCACCTCTTCGGCGCAGGCGCTGACGACGCTCACGAGGCCAGGATCAAGCCCCGCTATGGGTATTTCTTCGAGAAAAACCCATACCGCCATGTCTGTACTCAATGAGGATGAAAGCTCTTCGAGTGCTTCAGCGCCATATTTAACCACCTCTCCCACCCCGCTCTCTCGTATGGCCGCAACCGCTACGTTTCCCAAGGCAAAGACCCGGTAAATGTTATCGGCGACGCTGAACCTAAGGTGTATTAGGCAGTCTTTCGAAGTAGCTTTGATCGCGTTCATAATGTGTCCCACTATCTCTTTATACCTGCCAGAAATGCTTAGAAGAAATTTCCTGTTTTTAACTAGTAGTAGTGACGAAAGAACAAGGGGATCCGAGATGTACACGCTAGCCTTGTCTATACCTCTGCACACGTATAAAAACATAGATAGCACCAATGAGTTATAAGTAGTGTAGCGCTGTACCTGTATTCTACTATTCCGCATTGTATGCTTTTAAGCAAGGCTAATACGTCTAAATTAGCCCTGTTCAAAACCCTTGACTACGAGTACAGAAAACCCTAAAACAATTTCCATACCCGCTCTGAGCTCCACGGGGCCTCTACCTTGAATGTTCTCGCCGTTCACGAAAGTCCCATTTCTGCTACCCAGGTCTTCAACAAACCACGTACCCTCTCTATTGAATATCCTCATGTGCTTTCTAGAAACATAAGGGTCTAGGATGACGACGTCGCAGGTGGGATCTCTACCTACAGTGTAGTCTCCGGGCTTGAACTTTACGACCTGCTGTGTTGGCCCCGACATGCTTCTCACTATGAGGACCAGTATTTGCATATTCGTGGTGGGAGACTCCTCGATTCGTTTAGCCTGCTTGTTTGCCCTTCCAGCATTTTTCTTGCTCATTTTTCCACCCTAACCGTATCTTCCGCTGAGGATCTTCGATATTAATGCTACGAGTTTTTTAACCACTTCCGGCGATAAACCCTCCCTTTCGAGTTGAGACTTTAAGTCTATTGTCCTGGCATACAGGTCTCTTCGATCGATTGAAATAGTGGTATTCAATAGTTCTTCAACAGCTTTTTCCAGCTTCTCAGCGGACAGGTCACCGTATAGGTCTTTAGCGAGCGCGGAAGCCATTCTCATCGCGTTGACTGCTTTGTATGTAGTCTCGTCTACTTCGAGTAAATCTGGGGATATACTGTGTAGACAGGGTATTGATAGGGACACCGTCTCCGTCATTGATGATTTACCCTCGCTGGTTACGTAACTAGCGGAAATGGAAGCAAGGTACACCTTTCCCCTCTTTTGAGGGGGAACTATGAATTCTCCGATAACGTCTATGACATCACCCCCGTACACGTCGCCCACGTCAATTTCAACGCCTCCCGCGATATTGAAAGTAGGCCGGTTGTACACGTAGATCCCTATTCCGGGCGCTGTACGTACGAATAACTTCGTATTCCCAGCACTAAGCTCTTTATACCTAGATACCATTCTCTCAACTATTTGAGGCATGTTGGTGGGGTCGCTTAAATGCTCGAAGAAGCCGTTCGTCTTAGCGGCCACCTCCATGAGGAGCTTCTCGTTGTAGTCATCACCCACACCTATAACGAGGGATAGCGATATGTGTTTTCCGAGCCTCTCCGCCATGTTTACGATTCTACTCTCATCTTTCACACCTACGGTGGGGTTGCCGTCCGTTATCAAGATCATCTTGAAGCTTTCCAGTTGCTGTACTTTCTCGTTTCTCTTAAGTTCTACGGGAATTCTCACGCAGTCGTTCAACATATGCTCTAGAACCCTGTATATGTCCGTGCCTCCGCCAAGCTTTATATCGGTAACGGCCTCGGCTATTCTTTCAGCGTTATTAATGTTCTCCATGAATATTACTCTAGTGACGTTGCGGTTGAATTTATACACGTTTATGTAGTCTTCGGGGTTGAGGTGCTTGAGCATTTGTAGAACTGCCTGCTTGGCGTAAAATATCTTTGCGCCATCCATAGACCAGCTATTATCAACGGCAACTAGATATACGGACCTTGTTCTAGCCGCCTTGATCCCCCTGATGCGAATAATAAATGGAACAACATCTTCGTTTTCCTCGACGATAAATAGCTTGGCGAGCCGAGGCTCAACGGTTATCGACACTCAACCACCAGTATTGATAATATAGTAAAGGTTATTAATAACTGCGCGTTTTAATCGCACTCTTATTCATTCTCCGCCTTAAGAGGCAGAGCTTCCAGGTATAGCGGTTAACCGCGATGAGCTGGGGGAATGAGGCAGTAATGCCGGCTTGTATAAGCTGCTATGAGAGCTTAGTGCCAGTCCGCGACGTGTACGTGTTTTTCTAATTCCATGGCGCACTTCTTATAGAATTTACTCAGAACCTCATACCTCAAGATCTCGCCTACACCTCCATAAGCGTAATATCCGTGGCCCAATAACAATATCTTCTTGGTGTACTCTAACAGGAGTATGGGGTCATGGCTTGTCACTATTACTAGCTTTTCACGAGATAGCCTACCTACGAGTTCGGCCATTTCGACTTTTCCTTCGGGATCTATGTTCGAAAAGGGCTCATCAAGGAGAAGTATCTGAGCACTAGTTACAAGTATTCTCGCCAAGAAAACGCGCTGTAGTATTCCGCTAGAAAGATTGGACAGCTTCTCCCTCCAAAGAGATCTTTGCACCCTCACGAGCTCTAATGCCTCCTCAACTAACCTCCCAGAAACCCCTTTCAAAACCCGCGGCCACGGCCTCTCGAGTTTTAATGGGCCCTCTACAAACTCGTACACCGTTATAGGTGCGTCGCGTGGAATGCTATATGACTGGGGCATGTACGCAATGGCACGGCCACCGCTTTTAGGTACTGGTGCTTCGATGTAGGCTTTACCTGAAACAGGCCTGATACTACCGAGTATTGTTAGTAATAGCGTTGTCTTCCCCGAACCGTTTGGTCCCATGACTTGGTAGAGTCCAGGCCCCTCCATCACGGCGCTTAGATTACTTAGTACTACTTTACCGCCTCGCTTAACCGTCAAAGAATCCAGCACTATCTTCAAGTCCTAGCCCTGTGCACGACTATATAAAGAGGCCTATATATACTGTGCACAGGGGTGCGTTCTGTGAGGTCATTGATTATAATGCTACTATTATTAATAATGGTTGCGCAGACCGCGTGCAAGCCCGTTCACGCCCGAGACAACGGGCTTCAACCGGTAATCGTGGTAACGTTCAGCCACTTGAAGCCAGATGTAGAACTGCTTCTGTGTAATGGGGTGGTGTATGCATTGGTCCCCCCCAGCATAGATCCTCACGACTACCAGCTGAAGCCCAGTGATATTGAGGTATTGAGGAGAGCAGATGTCATCGTATCAACGGGTCATACGCATTTTGAGCTTGAAATACGCAACCTGGTAAAGCAAGGTGAACTTAGTGCCAAGCTCGTAGACCTATCCTCGACCCCGGAAGTCAAGTTACTTGTTAACCCCGTCACGAAACAACCGAACTACCACCTACCCGTAAGGGACCCGGTGAACTACCTAGTATTCATGAGCGCCCTCGCCCGTGTTCTGGCCGAAGCCGATCCCAATAACGAGAAATGCTATTACGGTAGATTTCACGGCCTCGCAGAGAGGCTGGCAAGGGAAATACTAGTCTATAGAAACCAGTTCAACGGGAGCGTGGTGGCTGATGGCCCTCACGTACAGTACTGTGCGGAGTGGCTCGGGCTTAGAGTTGCCTGGATCGTGAAACCCGAAGAAGGTGTTCAAGTAACGCCCGAGAACGTCGAAAAGGCTAAAGAGCTAATTAAAAGTGGGGGTGTAGTGGCAGTGTTCGTGACTAAGCCTAAGGTGTTGCCAGAGTCACGACTTCTCGTGGAGCTGGCTGAAGAGTATGGTGTGCCAGTAGTAGAGGTATATAGCCCGACAAGCAGTGTAGGTGTATACGACTCTCTGCTAGACGTGGTAATGCAGGTAAAGGAGTTGAACCTAACGACCACGGTCACGTTGAAGCCCGTGGCCGGGGACAAAGGTAGCTGGCTGGCGTATCTGTATTACATCGTTCCCGTAGTTGCATCTTTTACCGTAGGCTTCATCGCCGGAATACTGGTAAATAGGGCTAGGAGGTGGTGACATGAATACGTTAACACTTGTACTTGCCCTGCTACTACTGTTATCGTTAACGTACGTACTGCCCGCTGACCCGTTAAGAGTCCTTGCATACGTGTTCATGGGCCTCGCGCTGAGCTCCATTAGCACACTCACGTATTACAGAAGGCTGGAATTCCTGGCGGCTGAAGCGGTTCACGTGAGCTTGCTGGCCGTGACGCTTGGCACGTTACTAGAGTACTATACAGGGTTAACTTACATGGCCTACGCAGTGATAACCGGGCTACTACCGGTATACGCTACCGCGATAATGATCAGGCGCGGCTTCTCGCAAGAAAAGGCCTCCGCGGTAATCGTATCGCTGACATCCGCGCTCTCGGTCATTACCATACATTATGCCTTGACCAGCGCACCCGTAAGGTACTCCCTTTCAGGGCTCATACTCGGAGATCCGCTACTTCTAACACGCGTGGATGCGGTAACAGCGCTGGCAATCTCATTGGGGCTCTTCATAGTTGTTACCCTTACATTCCAGGAAGTCGTGGAGACGAGCATAGACGCGGAATCGGCTTCACTACTAGGCATTCGGGTAAGGCTTTACGACTTTGTAGCGTACACGGCCATAGGTGTGGCATCTGTAGGCTTGCTGAAGCTTGCAGGCTACGTTATGGAACACGTACTACTGCTACTACCAGCTATCACGGCCTCTTCCTACTCTACTGGCGTGAAGGCGCACTACATGAACACGGTTTTACTGGGTACATCTCTCACGGCCCTTGGCTACGCGCTCTCATACGTATTAAACACGGCCCCTACAGGATTAACTGGAATACTGCTCTTCGTCGTGCTCGTTATAGGGCACGTAAAGAGGGGGGTTTAAGTGACGAGCAAGAAGAGGTTCGGTATCAGCATACCTATAAACGTAGTTAATCAATTGGAGAAAGTAGTGATATCGACTGGTAAGGACAGGTCGAGTATCGTCACAAAAGCCCTCGAAGAGTACCTTCACGAGGACCTTCACGGCGAAATCGAGCACCCATGTTCTGGGATCATTGTGTACTTCGGTGAACTAGCACTTAGTGGTATTAAAGGAGAAGAGCTGAGAGCCCTGGTTAAATCGCTATGTACAGTTAAATTAAGTGGAGGATATGTAACGGTGCTCTTCGTTGAGGGGTCATTTAAGCACATAACCTTGTTGAGAGAGTCTCTTTCGAAAGAAGCTAAGAAAGCGGAGTTGACGAGGTACATCCCACTGTACTGCTCTTATAGGAGGTAGCGTTCTTGGTGCTGGAAGAGCGCAGGTACGCGTTCAACCCCATCAAGGGGTACTGGATCACCTCCTTCCTATTAAAGGGCCTAGAAAATAGAAGCGGGTGTTTTGAGGCAACCCTAGATCTCGGTTTGAGCAGGAGCACGGTATGTATCGAAGGAAGAGCTCTTAGAGTAGACGGCGTCTCCTTGGACCTGGACAATATTGCACCGAGCGAAGAGGACAGGGTAGTTATCTACGAGACTGCTCGAGACGTAGCCTACGAGGTGGCCCGTTACACACCTACGAGCTTCTACAAGCTCAAAGCGGTAGCACTTGATAAAGCGCCTACACTGGAAATTAATGGCATACACATGCACAGAATAACTGGCGTAGACCCGTGGAAAGATGCTCTCCTGAAAGTACGCGCGGCGGGAATTACACGGAACAACTTCGTCCTAGACACGTGTATGGGTTTAGGTTATACGGCCATTGCCTCGCTAATGCGCGGCGCTAAATGGGTTTACACTTTCGAAGTCGACGAGAACGTCGTGTGGATTGCCGAAAGAAACCCGTGGAGCCGGAAACTTGGGAGCACAAACGTCAGCATCTTCCTCGGAGATGTAGTAGAGTACGTACACTCATTACCCGACGCCTACTTCGATAGGGTGATTCACGATCCCCCACGCTTCACTAAATCGACCGGTAGTTTATACGGTTTGGAGTTTTACAGAGAGCTGTACAGGGTCATGAAGCCGAGGGGAAAGCTCTTCCACTACACTGGTGAACCACACAGGCACGGGGGTCCAAGCATATTAAAAGGCATCAAGAGAAGGCTCGAGGAGGCCGGTTTACGAGTACTCTACTATGATGAGGATGCCCTAGGATACGTGGCCGTGAAGTACTACTGACTCCTCCTCCGCCTCTGGGGAGCCAAGCCTTCAGCTACGATGCACGTGCGTGGTTCAGCCCCGTAACCTTCTTCACGGGTCTGCCTAGGACGCTTTCATCACCGTCATACAGCATTAGCGTTTCTAGCTATTAAACTAAACCTACACGTGTGAGAAGCCGATCTCAGCCTCTAAGCCGGGTGTAAAGAGCTCGAGCCGAACGTTGAGCGGCAAGGATAAAAGTAAAGGCTACTTAGATTTTAACTACGGGTGGTTTATTGGAACTTCTCTACCTCAGTAGGAGGGATGTTGAATCGCTGAATATCTCCTATAACGAAGTCATCAACGCCGTCGAGCTGTCATTTAAACTCAAAGGTGAGGGTAAGGTTCAGTTGCCTCCCAAACCTGGAGTTAATCCCAGGCCTAATTCCTTCATTCACGCTATGCCTGCCTACGTGGGCGAAGTAGACGTTGTTGGTGTGAAGTGGGTTTCAGGGTACCTCGGAAACCCGGCAAGGGGTCTACCCTACATCAACGCGATACTCATATTAAATGACCCGGAAACAGGGCTTCCAGTAGCTGTAATGGATGCCACCTGGATAACGGCGGTGAGGACAGCAGCTGCCTCAGCTGTAGCGGTAAAGTACATGGCGTCACCGGGAGCAGAATCTCTCGGTATAGTAGGCCTCGGCGTTCAGGGAAGAACACATTTACTCGCAATAAGGGAGGTCTTAAGACTGAGGCGGGTCTACGTACATGACGTTATTAAACAGAAAGTTAAAGCTTACATTGAAGAGATGTCGCCTCAGTGCCCCGAAGCCGAGATTGTGCCGTGTGAAGACTACAAGTGCGTGACACGGAACTCCGATGTAGTTGTAACGGCTACGTACATCGTTGAAAGGCCTAAGAGGTTTATTGCACTTAAAGACCTAAGGGAAGAATTTCTAGCTATACCAGTAGATTACGATGCGGCCTTCGAGGAGGATGTTGCACGCGCAGTAGACGTCTTCGTGGTAGACGACAAGGAGCAGTATTTAGTGACCAAGGGCAAGGAAAAGTACTTTAAGGGGTACCCGGACATCGTTGAGTTCGACATGGGGGACGTCGTAGCGGGTAGAGCGGGTGATTTGAGGGTTAAGGCTAGAAAAATGGCGTTACTCATGGGGATAGCTTCACACGACGTTGTAGTGGCCAAGCTCATATACGATAAAGCAATCAAACGTGGTGTAGGTGTGAAACTCCCACTTTAACTCAATTACAGCTGAAGGCTTGGCTTCCCAGAGGCGGAGGAGGAGTCACGTGAACCTGGTTGACGTTAAGAGAAGACTATTCGATCTCCTGGCCTCTTCTATTGGAAGGCACGTACATGTCAACAGGTGGGTTTACTCCACTTTGAATAAAGTAGTTGAATTGCCTTTTACAGTAGAGTCTACGGGAGATGTGTTTCACGTATTCGAAACGCGGGTTGATGTACCGGATAGCAACCTAGTGTGGTTGTTAAAGCTCGCAATTAGCGGTAATGCATTGCTTGAAGTAGACGGTAAACCACTCGCCGGCGTGGACGAGGCACATACCTACAGTCCCCTGGAACCGGGCAAGCACGCAGTGAAGGTTACTGCCTCCCCGCGGAGCCTTTTCGGATACCACAAGTGGAACCTCGTATTTGAGAGCGCATACTTAGTTGAAGTGGTCTGGAACGCTTTTAGCTTTGCGTTAAGGGCATTAAAGCTAGTGGAGTTCGTGGAAAGCCTCATGCCTGGTAAACTCAGAGCCGACTTCGAAGAGCTCCTCTACGGAGTTTTTAGTAAAGTGCGATTTAACCCGAGCCTAAGGCAAATAGCGTTAACTAACATTCTACTGTACAGCACAGCACCGGTACCCTATTTTAAAGGAAGGGAAGACCTGCCAAGGCCTTATGGAGACTACTTATGGCTAACCGGGGTATATGGCCTCGGCGTGCTGAAGGGTGCCTTGCCGGATATAGAGGATGAAGACGTATGTAAGGCCATTGAAGCCTCAAAAGCCCTTGAAAGGGCTCTGTATACAGGCCTTCAAGAGCTCTCAGCAAGGTATGGTAAGCCCGGCTTGGCGTTCGCCGCAGGGCACAGCCATATTGACGCCGCATGGTTATGGCCGCGAGCTGAAACCGTGGAAAAGGTCCTCAGGACGTTTTCCACGATCGTAAGCCTGATGAGAGAATATAAATTCACATACCTTCAGAGCTCAGCACAGTACTATGAGTGGGTCGAGGAGAGGGCTCCTCACCTATTTGAAGAAGTAAGGAAACTGGTTGAGGAGAAGAGGTGGATTGTTGTCGGCGGGATGTGGGTTGAAAGCGATACCCAGCTAGTCGACGGGGAGTCTATTGCGAGGCAGTTTCTCCACGGTCAAAGGTACTTTAAGTCGAGGTTTAACAGGTTGGCGAGAGTTGGGTGGCTACCAGACAGTTTCGGCTTCTCGGGTAACTTACCTCAGATCATGAAGCTCAGCGGCATAGAGGTTTTCGTGACGCATAAAGTCATGTGGAACGACACGAACGAGTTTCCGTATCACGCGTTCAGGTGGCGTGGTATTGACGGTACAGAGATCCAGGTACACATTATCGTGCCATCATACGGTGAACCATCGACGCCGGCATCTGTTCACAGGTACTGGGAAAGGTATAAGAGCAAGGAAGTCACACCCTTCATAGTATATGCTTACGGTTACAGCGATGGCGGTGGAGGACCTACACGTGAAATGCTGGAACTCCTAGAACTCGACAAGATCGTGCCCGGTATACCGCGAGTAGAACACTTCGACGAGGAGAAGTACATTAACGAACTCAGAAAAGCGCGGTCTAAGCTTCCCGTATGGAACGGAGAAATATACGTAGAGGCGCACAGAGGGACTTACACGACTAATTTCAAAGTAAAGGAACTAATGGCAAGGGCAGAAGTTAACCTCCTACAGGCTGAAATAGCATCGACACTCGCAGACATTTTAGGTCTAGAGAAGCCGAACAAGGAACTCATTAACTCCTTATGGAAACTACTACTGTTCAACCAATTTCATGACGTGCTACCGGGTAGCTCCGTTAAAGAGGTGTACGACGATGCCTATAGGGATTTAGAGTACGTTATTAGGAGCTCGGAGGAGGTCATCGGCCGTGCTCTCCGGTCAGCGAGTAAATCCAGCGGTGACGCTAAGCTAGTCGTACTGAATACCTTACCTTGGCGCAGAAAAGTCATAATCGAGATGGGCAAAGAACACGGAATACCAGTCACCTACAACACGGTTGAGTGTCAAGATGCAGGTGATAGGTACTACGTTAGCGTCGAGTTGATCCCGCTGGGGTTTAAGGCGTTAAAGTTGATGAAGGCAAGGTGTACGGCGGGCCCCGGCGTCTTAGTTCGCGAAAGTAGTGGCGGAATTGTGCTGGAAAACGAGCACATCACTCTTGAAGTGGGTAAGGGAGGTGACATCGTATCGGCGATCCTCAAGAACGAGGGGGTGGAAGTGTTTAGCGAGCCATCTAACAAGTTGGTAGCTCACATAGACAAGCCGGGTACTTGGGACGCGTGGGATATACGCAGAGATTTTCTCCATGAAGGTGTAGAGTTAGTGGCTCTCGGCGAACCCCGAGTAACCATTCGAGGACCACTGGTATCTTGTATTGGCGTTATACGTGGTTTCGAGAAATCAACCGTAGACCAGGAAATATGCCTCTATAAGGATTCGCCGCTAGTTGAGATCAGGAATAGGCTCTTATGGCGCTCGAAAGGTGTACTGGTTAAAACGTGGTTCACGATCAACGCGGAGAAGACGAGGGCCTTCTTCGAAGTGCCCTACGGCGTTCTAGAAAGGCCCACTAGAGTGAATTCTACGTGGGATGAAGCTAGGTACGAGGTCCCGGCTCTTCGCTGGGCTGATCTGGAAGGCGAGAGTGTCAGCTTAGCCGTGATAGCGCCATCGAGGCACGGATACGCTGTTCACGGCAATAGACTAGGTCTTAGTTTGATAAGGTCGCCGGCGTTTCCGAACCCCTGGAGCGATCTCGGGGTGTTCGAAACCACGTATTACCTGTACCCGCACACCGGTAATTACGAAGAAGCAGCAGTACCTAAAATAACACAAGAAGTTCTACATAAGGCGTTCTACGCCATTATCAGGGGCACCGAAGACATGTCACTACTCGAAATCGAGCCGCCTAGACTAGTCCTCAGCGCATTTAAACCAGCCGAGGACCTAGATGGTTACGTGTTAAGACTATTCAATCCATGTAGTAAAGCGATTAGGATTAAGGTAAGAATCAACCCGGTAGTTAGGGTTCTCAGCGCGTTCGAGGTGGATATACCGGAGCTAAACGTATTACGCGAATTCGAAGTTCAAGAAGGTGTCGTGGAAGTTGAAGTTGAGCCGTTTAAGATACTAACGCTGAAGTTGAGGTTGGCCGGTTCTCGGGGTGAACACGGCCCCGAAACAGGGATATGACTCAACTATTTCAAGCCCTGTGCTTGTGGATGATGTAATAAAGCTGAGAGATGAACACGGATAAAGGGCTATTTACAGGTGCTTGAAGTTGAACTATGACGAGCTGGTCTCCGTACTAGCGAGCACGTTGTACACAGTGATGAATAAACACGTATCCGTGCGTAAGGCATTTACAAGTACTTGTAGGAGACTTAGGTGTAGTGGTCCCGAGTTACCGCGTGAAACTGTCTTTCAGCTCGCAAGGAGCTTCATTTCTAACTACTATAGGGTCAAGTATATAGCCGAGAAATGTGGTAAGCGCAAACCTAGCTACAGGCTCTTGGCAAGGCTTTACCTTCACCTACACGGCGAAGAGTATGGGATTAAACATGCTTCGAGGCTCGAGAAGGCAGTTAGACGGGACTTCCCTGCACTCAATAGCGTGCTCGCAGAATTCATGGAGGGGTGGGCTAGGTTATCGTACCCCGAGTGGTTTTATAACGAGCTGGCCTCTTTAATTCCTAAACACGAAGTTGAAGAGCTACTTGAAGCGATGAATAAACGCGTCTTCTGGATTCGAGTTAACACTTTAAAAGCAGACGTTGATAAGGTACTTAGAACACTAGAGAAGGAGGGCGTAGAAGGCGAGCAGGATCCCGAAATACCGTTCCTAATTAGGATCTCAAAGACCAGTAAGCCTTTGAGGACGCTTAGTTTGTTCAAGGAAGGCGTAATTATTCTACAGGACAAGGCAAGCGTCCTGGCCGTTATGGCGTTAAGGCCTGAGCCGGGGATGCTAATATATGACTACGCTGCCGCACCTGGCGTTAAAGCATCGCTTATAATGCAACTAACGGAGAACAGGGCGCGCATAGTTGCGGCTGACATTTCGCAGAAAAGGCTTGAAGCGATGGAAAGGATGCTAAAGCTTTACGGGGTGGATAGGAGCAGGGTGGTGTTAACGATCGCTGATAGTAGGGACTTGAAGTTAGAAAGAAGGGCGGACCTCGCGCTCGTTGATGCCCCGTGTACTAGTAGTGGTGCGGTGTCTAAGGACCCAGCAATTAAGATCTTCTTGAACAATAGGGAGCTGGTTTACGCGGCAAAAAGCGTCCAAGTAGGACTCCTACACAATGCGCTTAGGCAGGTTGATAGGGTGGTCTACGCGACGTGCTCTCTCCTACCCGAGGAAGGCGAGGAGGTCGTTGAGGATGTGCTAAGGAGAGGCGTTGAGCAGAGAGTAAGGGATGCGGGAATAAAGACGCGGAAAGGCTACGCGAAGTATAGTATTTGGAACCACGTGCACAGGACAATGCCGCATCTAGACATGTGTGAAGGATTCTTCGTGGCAAGATTCGAGAAGTAGATAGTGCTTTAAGCGACGGGGTACGCTATTTAAGCCCGGCGCGGTTGGGGTATAAACAGCATAACCTTAATAGCGTTGCCGAGTCATTTTACTTAAACGGCAGGTGGTTGTTTTGAGTACGGTGATCGTGCCCGACACTCAGGTATTCTACGTTTTCAGCCCGGACGTGAAACCTGTTGTACGCGTTAAACGAGGCGATAGATTGATCGTTTACACCAAAGACGCGTTAGGCGGCCAGATCACGAGCGAGGAGAACGTTGTCACCTCTATGGACTTCTCAAAAGTAAACCCGGCGACGGGACCTATATACGTTGAGGATGCTCAACCGGGTGACGCGCTTCTAGTTAGGGTAGTATCCGTCGAGGTGGCTGGACGAGGCTTTGTCGTGACGGCTCCAGGTGCCGGTGCATTGCCACGCCTTGTACGCGAAGCGAGAACGAGGACTTGCTACGTGTACGGCGACTCCGTGGAGTTCCTCGGCTTCAAGTTGCCGGCTAGAAAGATGATTGGAGTTATAGGCGTTGCTACTAGTGAAAAAGCACCTACAGGGGTTCCTGGCAGGCATGGAGGTAACCTAGATACCAGGTTCATCACTGAAGGGTCCTTGGTAATCCTACCGGTAGAGCACCCGGGAGCGCTTCTAGGCCTCGGAGACCTCCACGCAGTGATGGGTGATGGTGAGGTGTGCGTGGCAGCGTGCGAAGTGCCGGGCAAGGTGACGATCGAGCTCGACGTCGCTAAAAACCTTGCACCTGCGTGGCCAGTAGTGCAACACAACGGCTCCTTCTACATTCTTGTCTCACACGATAAAATTGAAGGCGCCATTGAAGAAGCTGTAAACGTGTCCGTGGAGGCCCTCTCGCGCGGTTTAAAGCTGAACTGGCATGACGCGTACATGCTTGCAAGCCTCGCAGTAGACGTTGGTATTAGCCAGTTAGTAGACCCGAGGAAGACGGCGTGGACTAGGATACCTACATCCTTAATCTCCTTAGAAAACCTGCTAAACGCACTCTCAGAGCTGAGATAAAAACCATGAGTAGCACCAGCAACATCATTACACTCAGAGAAGTCACTTCGCCTGACTACGTGAGCAGAGTTTACGTACACTACACTGGTCTAAGTAAACCAGTACACGTTTCAAGCCTACATGACAGCGCCATACGCGAAGTAGTGCTCCAAAGCGGTAACGTAGAGTACCTACTAGATGCTAGTGGGGTCCGCGAACTCTACATCTACGAAGTCGTATACTTTCATAGAGCGCTACATGTAAAATGCTACCAACTCGTTAACGGCCACCTAAAACGCCTTGACGATTATTGCACCATCGTGGATACCTCAACGGGAAACAAGAAGCTGGACGAGTTAGTAGGTGAAGTGGTAAAATACAGGGCCTTCTGGTCTACGAAGCTCTGCGAGGCCCCAGCGGGTACTTTAAAGGCTTACGACGCCGTGCTAAAAGCCCGCGCAGCACTGGACTATTTCCTGTTTAAGAGGCTTAAGGAAACCTGGCTCACATACTCTAGCGAGTACCTCGGGTTCGCGTACGCTCTACTCCATAGCATCCTCGGAGAACGTGGTTTTGCACCTGTAGAGACCCAGCTTGAAGAGGTCTGCGGTTTCGCAGAACGCGTCAACGAACCTAGATGGAGGGGGGTTGTCATTAATTACACTAACGGCGGCTTAAACGTGAATGTAAGCCTGGAAAGGCGCGTGGGATGGGTTGTACCAGACCTCCTAATAACCACTCCCCGTGGGAGTACTGTAATTGAGTGTAAGCAGGGGCCACCTGTAACGTGGCTTACCAAGGCAATTAAGCAGGCTAAAGGATACAAGCTACTAATACCAGCAGCACTAGTCCTCTTAACGCCCCGAGAGCTGGACCTTCAGGAGCGGGAGAGGCTCTTAAAGCATTATGATTACGTAGTGTACAGTTGCACCGTGGAAAACTATGATGCTTGTAAAAACGAGCTGTCACGTGTACTTTAGAACACGACATTGATATTATTTGTGTTTATTAAGGGCTATTATGAAAACTACTAGTGTGCAACTAGAAGTTTAGAACCGGGTGTGCACGTTCACGGGAAAAACGAGAAGAGTGTTTAGGAAAATACGAGGTAAGCTTAAAGAAGATTCCACGTTACACAAGTGGGCCGTACCGCCCAGTAGCCCGGAATACTTAAGAAGAAAAGTGGTCGAATACCTCGAAAAAGCCTTCTCTGAGGCATAAAACTATATGTAGTGTATCTTCTCCTAAGCACGCCGATCCGTGGGGCCTAAACCCGCGTTGAGCGTAATGTATCATGGAAGGCTGTGCCCGAGACGTGGAACCTTAACCCTAGCCCGTTGCAGCATCGAGAGATCGTAACTTAATTTAACTTCTTTATTTAATTTTTTAATTTAAAACTAGGAATGGGAGTAGCGTTTAAAGTTCGTGGTTTACTCGCTGGAACTGATCTGCGAAATCACTGCGAGTATGTCGCCTCCCGCGACTTTCTGGTATGTGCCGTTCTCGACGTCAACTCTATACAAGTGCATGTACGCTATTCCGCCCTCTTCAAACCAGTAATTGCTGTAATTAATGAGCTCCTCGTAGATACCCCTGGGAAACACCTTACTCAAGCCGCTCCTTGTTATGTACTTTCCCCCAGGATCAACTATTATCACGTCATTTTTGTTTAACATGATGATTGCTGCATGCTTTCTGCCACTATTTAGATCTATGATTGCAAACAGCAACTTATCTGCCACTTTCTCTCCGCGTACATACCCGAGGTAAAAGTAGATCATCGCGTACGCTAGTATCGCCTGATCCTCACAATCGCCTTGACGGTGTTTCGCGGTAAACCAGGGTGTTTGTATATAGTTCTGCACGAGCGTGACTTCGTAGTAACAGTACTTTTCCTCAACGATCCTAACGCACCTGGTCTTGTCGGGTAGTGGAGCCGGTATTTCCGGGTCACTGATATCCTTTACGTTATTTATAATCCACGTGTATATGCTTTCCACGGTTTCGTAAACGTCATTAAGGTCCGTGTTTAACTCGACTACGAGTTTACCTACAGCGAGCACTTCGTTCTTTATAAGTACGTGTGCAAGTGCTTCTGGAAGGCAGCATCTCTGCTCCAGTACCCTGACGACCTCGGCTAGCGATAGGTTAAGCTTTCTAAGCGTATCTCGAAGCTTACTATTCTCTACCATCAACTCCACTATTGTGATGTCCCTTGCCGCTATTACCTGGTTGTAGTGGACAACTAGCGATAGCGACGTGGCAAGGAAAACTAGAACGAGCATTATGGTGATTTTCACTGCTAGTGGTACAGGCTTTTTCGGTAGAATGGGGTACTTCCGCCTCCTAAAAATACCCAACGGAGAACACCTTATGCTGAGATGCACCCTAACCAACAGTTATGCAGCGTACGGCCTAATAGGCTTACCGAGCTGAGAGGGGTTAATATTGTCCTGGCGTTAGCAAGATTACCATAGACGAGAAAACGAATCAATTGGTTGTCCGCGTTGAACAGCTTGGTTGACGTGTTTAGGGGGAGGATCATTGAGTGGTACTGGAAACACGGTCAGCGTGAATTGCCCTGGAGAAGTACCGGGGATCCATGGGCGATACTTGTAGCGGCCGTTATGTTGCGCAGAACTACTACGAGGCAGGTTTTACGGGTGTACGATGAATTCATTAAGAGGTATCCTCAACCAGAGTTGCTTTTGAATACTAACCTAGCCGAGATAGAGCTCCTCATAAGACCCCTGGGACTGCGTAGCAGAACCAGGCAGCTCGTCGAGCTAGCAGGTTACATCGTTAAGAAGCTCGGAGGGAAAATACCTTGTTCTAGAGAGGTACTGAAGAGGCTTCCCGGTATAGGTGACTACGCTCTTTCAGAGGTATTACTGGCATACTGTAATGAACCAGTTCCCCTACTAGACACCAACATGGTTAGGGTTCTGTTTAGGGTTTTCGGTGTTAAACCAGCTAAACTACCTCCTTACAGAGATGGTGAATACCGCGAGTTTGTAAAATACCTCGTACCCGGAAATCCTGAGCTCGCGAAGTGCTTTAACTACGGGGTATTGGATTTCGCCAGGAAAGTGTGTACTGCTAGGAGGCCGCGGTGTGGTGCATGCATATTAAACGATATATGCATCCACGCGGGCTCAAAGACAACCACCGGCCACCAGTTTTCAAGCACTTTCACTCTTTAAATACATGGTGAGGGCTTTGCTTCGTCTACACATGAATGAGTCACCTTATCCACCCTCCGCGTTAGCAGTAGAGTACGCTCGTAAATATGTGGAGTACATGAACATCTACGATGTGGAGGGGTTAAGGGAAGAACTGATAGTGGAGCTCGAAAAGTACACTAATCTACCACGCGAACACATAGAATTCTTTCCAGGGTCTTCGTACATATTGCTACTCATGGTCGCGCTCGCAAAAGCACAAAATATCGAGGTGGTACTACCTCATCCAACATTCCATGCACTTTACCCAGTACTTCGAAGTTTTAACGCCAACTACGCGTACGTGAAGCTTACCCAAAGATTCGAGCTCGACAAACAGGTGTTCTTGAGATCGGCCGAGAACAGGCTTGTCTACTTGGCGAACCCTAATAACCCCACGGGAAATCTCCTCGTAGAGGATCCTAGTTATATATCTAAGCTCGCGCAGGTGGCGAGGTACGTGTTCGTGGATGAAGCTTACTATGAGTTCTCGGGATCAACGGTCAAGGACCTGGTAGTGGAACACGAAAATGTTGCCGTCTTAAGAAGCCTTTCAAAGGCCTTCAGCCTAGCCGGTGCAAGGTTCGGTTACCTACTAGCCGGTAAGCGCGTTAAGGAACACCTGAACTCCCTTAGAATAGGGTTTGAAACCCCAATAATGACCCAAGCGGCTGCATTAGGGGCTCTAAGGGACAGAAAATACGTGGAGAAGATCGTAGAGGAGGTTAAATCTACGAGGGATTACGTTAGGCGCAAGCTACTGGAAGTTGGGCTTTGGAGCCCCGAGAGCAGGGCGAACTTCATCCTGGTAGACCTAGGTAAACCCTGTAGGGAGGCTTGGGAAAAACTCAGCGAGCACGGTATATTAACCCTATGCCTCGAGCTCGTGAAAGACCTCGTAGACTACGGCAACTACCTGAGAGTAACCGTTGGTAAGCCAGACGACATGAACACCTTCTTAGAAAAAATATTAGAAGTCCTCTAAGCCCTCTACTCGCAGTTTTCTTTATTAGTACGAGCTGTTCCAGCGTTTGCGGCGAAGCGGGCTTGTTTCCGTGGCAGAAGGCGATCTCCGGGTTTAAGTATTGTCCTCGTTTGCCGTAGACCGCAATGGTCGCGCAACCACCAGCCGGTGTGGAAACATAGCTCGTAGTAGCTAGTTGTGGTGGACTTCGTTACGTGGTGGTTCCATGAACCAGTACCCTGATCGAATGGAGCAGTATATTACTCTTGTACCCCCTTGAGGAAGATACACAACCAGTTAAGCGGGAGGTTTAATGCCTAACCCGGTAGTTGAAATTGAAGACGGCGAGGCATTCTACGAGGACGTGTACCCGTATAGGGGTGTGCCGCGGGTCTTAGCGGCAGACACCAAGATAGCGGGTAACCTGGAAAAGATCTACTTAACGGACACGACTCTTCGAGACGGGCAACAAGGTAGTAGGCCCTTCACGGTTAAGGAGTGTGAGCTGATTTACGAGCTGCTCGCAGATATTGGCAAAGACGGCGCAATATACAGCACAGAGCTGTTTCTATATACTGAGAAAGATAAAACGGCTGTGAAGAGCCTTAGAGAATACGGATACAGGTACCCCAAGGTTATAGGGTGGATAAGGGCTACTCGCGAGGACGTACAGTTGTTACTGGACACCGGTCTAGATGAAACAGTTGTGTTGATGTCTATATCGGATTACCACGTGAAGTATAAGTTCAACTCCACCAGGTCGAGAGTCGTGAGCAAATACCTCGAAGTCGCTGAGCTTCTACTAAGCAGGGGGATCGCGGTAAGGGCCTCTCTCGAAGACGTAACTCGTGCTAATGTACGTGGCGTGGTGATCCCGTTCATTAAGAGCCTCTTACGGCTCAGCGAAAGGTACGCGACACCCCTGATCATAAAGCTCCCTGACACCCTTGGCCTAGGTTTACCGTTTCCCGAGATCCCGTTACCTAGAGGCATACCGGCACTAGTAGAAACCATAATTAGTGAGACAGGCTTAAGGCCGGAGCAACTGGAATTCCACGGACACAACGATTTCGGCCTTGTAGTTGCGAATCACTTAGCTGCATGGCTCCACGGCGCTGCCGGATCTAACTGCACACTTCTCGGTATAGGTGAAAGGGCCGGCAACTGTCCGCTGGAAGTCATGGCAATTCACTACGCTGGGATCCGTGGAGAGGGCAGTATAAATTTGAAAGCCATATCGCGGATGCCTGAATTGTTTGGTAAACTTGGATTCTCCGTACCGGAGCACTATCCCCTAGTGGGTAGAAACGCCTTCAGGACAAAGGCGGGTATACACGTTGATGGGTTGCTGAAGAACCCTAGAGTCTACTTACCATTCGACCCGTTAGAGGTGCTCGGTATACCATACTCTATGGAAGTAACCCCTTACTCCGGGCGTTCCGCCGTGGTAGCCTGGATAAAGAAAAACCTCGGAATAGACGTTGATAAAACCGATCCTAGAGTAGAGGTCGTTTACAGGGAAGTGATTAGCGCTTTTAAAGGCGATGTCAAGGCAAGACCTCTAAGCGACGAGGAACTGCTCGAAATCGTCAAGAGGTACTTCGACGCGTGAAGGCGATTGCCATGGGTTTAGTGGACAAGATAGTGTCCAAAGCCCTCGGCAGAACAGTGTTTCCAGGAGAGATCGTAGTAGTTAACGTAGATGCTCTGTACGCGCATGACGGTACAGCACACCTCGTGGTGGAGGCCATAGACAGGGAGCTCGAAACCACTACTCAACTGAAACTTAGAGATAGCGCGCACTTCTTCATAGACCATGCCGCCCCCGCGCCCCACATAGCGGTGGCAAGCGTTCACAAGTTAATGAGAGAGTTTAGTGCAAAGTACAACGTGAGGCTGTTCGAAGCCGGCTGGGGGATATGCCATCAAGTAGTCGTCGAAGAGGGGCTCGTGAGGCCGGGCATGATCGTGATCGCGACGGACAGCCACGCCCCCACGATCGGCGCCTTCGGCGTGTACGCCACGGGTGTTGGTAGCACAGACGCTGCAATAGCATTAGTATATGGTGAGACGTGGCTCAGAGTGCCGGAAACCCACTTGGTGCGCTTGACGGGGCACGCTCCTGAAGGCGTAACTAGCAAGGACATCGCGCTATATGTACTGGGCGAAGTAAAGTCAGACGGAATGTTGGGAAAAGTCGTGGAGTATCGAGGGGACTTTTTAAAGCATTTAAGCATGGACTCTAGAATGACACTTACAAACATGTCCACGGAGATGGGCGCGGAATCCGCCATAATGCCGGTAGACGAGGTAACGCGCGAGTGGCTTGCTAGTAATGGCTACGGCGTGTTCCGGGAAGTCGAATGGAATGACCCAGGGGAATTTGGGGACGAGCTCGTGGTTGAGGTTAACAGGCTAGAGCCGCTTGTAGCTGAACCCCCTGACGTAGACAATGTAAAAGCCGTAACAGAGCTTGAAGGCATCGAGGTAGATCAGGTGTTCGTGGGGTCCTGTACCAATGGGCGCTTAGAAGACATCAAAGTAGTGGCTAGTATGTTGAAAGGGAAGAAAGTAAGAGTCAGGTGCATAGTTATACCGGCTTCTAGGAAGGTATACTTGGAGTCTATTAGGAGAGGTTACGCGGAGATCCTATTACGGGCTGGTTGCATTATTGGCCCACCCACTTGCGGGCCTTGCGTTGGCGCGCACATGGGAATACTGGCCGAGGGGGAGGTCGCGGTGTCGACATCTAACAGGAACTTCCCCGGAAGAATGGGCCACAAGGACAGCAAAGTGTACTTAGCCTCGCCGGCGGTCGCGGCGGCCACAGCCATAGAAGGTAAGATAGCTGATCCCAGAAAGCACATACACCCGGGGTGTTAATTGTGATCGTGCGCGGCAGGTGCTGGAAGCTCGGAGACAACATTAGCACGGACCACATAATATCGGGTAAGTACAAATTTGAAGCAATAAACGACCTCGGAAAAATGACTGTTCACGTGCTAGAAGAAGTCATACCCGGGTTCTACGAAAAGGTACTGCCAGGAGACGTGATAGTCGCGGGTAGAAATTTCGGCAAAGGCTCGAGTAGGGAGCATGCTCCAAGACTACTGAAGCTTGTCGGTGTAGGAGCTGTCGTGGCGGAAAGCTTCGCGCACATATTCTACAGGAACGCGATAAACGTGGGGTTGCCGGTGATCGTAGCTAAGGTCATTCCGAGGTTTACGGATACCGGGGACTTGGTAGAAGTGGACCTAGAAGGCGGCTACATTAGAAACCTCACGAAGAACGTGGAGGAAAGGTTCAAACCGTTTCCACCTGAGGTAAGATTAGTACTGGTATCCGGCGGCATAATCGAGTACGTGAAAAAGCATGGTGCACTACCGTGGCGAGGCGCTACAAGATAGGCGTCATTTGGGGGGATGGCATAGGGCCCGAAGTAGTATCGGCTGCGCTGGAAACGCTATCGTACCTGAATCCGAACTTAGAGTTCGTAGACCTCGAAGCAGGCTATGAGTACTATAAGAAACGCGGTAAGCCCATAGAAGACAACTTCTTCGATAAGGTTCGGGAAATTGATGCCATTCTTAAGGGTCCTCTACATACACCGCTGGATGACAAGGAGTTCAAGAGCGTGAACGTACTGATCAGGAGGGAGCTGGGCCTCTACGCTAACGTGAGGCCGTTCAAGAGCTTCAAAGGCATTTCTACGAAGAAGTTCAACTTCGTGATCGTCAGAGAGAACACAGAGGACGTTTACGTAGGGATAGAAGGCCTACACGGGGACTACGCGGTAGCATTAAGAATCATTAGTAGACAGTCAACGGAGAAGGTGGTAAGGCTCGCTATAGATATTGCCAGGCTTCGCGGGTTTAGTAGAGTCACGGTCGTCCATAAAGCGAACATTTTAAAGCTCACAGATGGGCTCTTCCGGGAGGTTTTTTACAGTATAGTGTCTGGTTATAGCGACGTAACACCCGGGGAGCTAATCGTGGATGCAGCAGCGTACGTAATGGTCAAGAACCCGGAAAACCTCCAAGTTCTCGTAATGCCTAATCTCTACGGAGATATCCTCTCAGACCTGGCCGCTGGAATGGTCGGCAGTCTCGGGCTTTGCGGTTCTGCGCAGATCGGTGATACAGTGGCCGTATTTGAGCCCGTACACGGTACAGCGCCCGATATTGCCGGTAGAGGCGTCGCTAACCCTCTTGGAGAAATTACTGCCGCAAAGATGATGCTCGAATACCTCTCCAAGAAGTATAGTGATGAGGTGCTCTCAAGGCAGGCGTTCGTGCTGGAACGGGCAATAGATATCCTGATCGAGGATAGAAGGATCCTTACACCAGACCTCGGCGGCAATAAAGGCACGAGAGATGTTGTTACGGTGTTAAAGGATGTTATCGGGGAAATCCACACGAAGTAGCCTCAAACCCACGTCCTTAAAACTATCATAGTATACGTGCTCACTACTCCGCGAATAGACCTTATATCGTCTATGAACTTGTTTATCATGTCAACGCCGGGTGCTCTCAGTATCGCAACTATGTCGTATTCCCCGGTGACCTCGTACACGGCGTCTATCCCAATGATCCTCTTAATGCTTTTAGAAACCTCAGGAACGGGTATTGGTGGTTGCGTCTTCACGAGGACAACAGCCTTTACTTCGTTCTGCAGATCGTATTCTATTGTCATTTTCTTTATAATCCCAGTCTTTATCAGCTTCGAGATCCTCTTACGCACGGCGGATTCGCTAATCCCGAGTTCTCTAGCGAGCCTTGAATAGGGCATTCTCGCGTTTTCCTTGAGCAGATGAAGAAGCTTTAAGTCGAGCTCATCGAGTACCATGAATTACCCCTCCTACCCTGCCCTAATACGCGTTCCAGAACCACTTAATATACTTGTTATAGGCCTCTCTCCGAGGCCCGATCCTATTACAGCTTCTCCGACACCTTCCTCGACCGCCTTAACGGCTAACATGGCTTTCCTGTTCATGCCTGCCCCAATTCTGCTTGCGAGTTCGCCGTACCGCGAAGTCTTTATCTCCTCTACCAGGGAGCCATCTAGTAAAACGCCGTCAACGTCTGTCAAATAAACGATCTTGGAGGCTTTAAGCGCCGTTGCAATAGAGTAGGCTACCTGGTCTCCGTCAATGTTGAGCAAGGTCCCTTCGCTATCTATAGCTAACGGTGCTACGACGACTATGTAGCCGAGCGATAAAAGCGTCGAAAGAAGTTGTGTATCAACTTTTAGTATTCTACCAGTGTATCCTCCATCAACGATTCTTCGTCTTCCCCTCTCGTCGACTACTACAATCCTCTTCTTTCTCTCCGCTAGGAGTATTAAGCCGTCGGCCCCGGAAACCCCTACGGCCTTTCCACCTGCACGTACTATGCTTGATACCACCTGCTTGTTTACCTTGCCTGCGATGACCATCACGTAGACTTCGAGCTCTTTTTCATCGGTATACCTACTTTTAATGCCTTCCGGTGAAACGACGAACCTCGGCTCTACTCCCAACCTCATGCACATTTCCGTGACGCTATCCCCTCCACCGTGAACAAATACCACCTCTTCTACTTTGGAGATCTCGACAAGGTCTCTCGCAACGTTGTTTATATTCGTGTTGATCACCCTACCCCCGGCTTTCACTACTAGAACCACGTCTAGCACCCTCACTAAATGGGCTTTAACGGTACTGCCTCCAGTCCCGCGGTCTCTTCGAAGCCTGCTGCAATGTTAAATGCCTGAATAGCCTGGCCTGCCGCTCCTTTAACCAAGTTGTCTATTGCTGCGAACGCAGTAAGCCTTCTTACCCGCTTCTCCCACGCAAAGCCAACGTCCGCGTAGTTGCTTCCAACCACGTACTTGGGATCCGGATAACCCGGAGGCATGCTATATACTACCCTGACAAATGGCTCGTTCCTGTAAGTTGACACGTAGAGTCTTAATACGTCGAGCTCTTCTAACTCGCCGTCAATCCATGTATGCGAGGACGCCAGCACGCCCCGCACGCTTCCAACCGCGTGCGGTATCATGGAGACCAAGATCCTTTTACCTGCAAGTGAGCTTAACTCCTGTTCTACTTCAGCCACGTGCCTGTGTCCTTCTGCTTCGTAAGGCCTAATGCAACCCTCTCTTTCTGGGTGGTGGTCTGCGAGCGAAGGCCTTGAACCGGCTTCGCTGCTTCCGGCCTTAACATCAACTATAACCTTCTCCAGTCCTATCCTTCCCTTAACCAGAGGTAGGAGCGATAGCAGGGTAGCTGTTGCATTACAGCCAGGTGTTGCTATTAGCTTAGCGCTTCGTAACTCATCGCGGTGTATTTCCGGTAGCCCGTACACTGCTTTTTTGAGGAGGTCCGGGTATGGGTGTTCGTAACCGTACCATACCCTGTACATTTCCGGGTCTTTTAGCCTAAAGTCGCTGCTGAGATCGACGACCATCAGCCCCATTTCCACCAGCTTAGGTACGTAGCTTAGGGAGACGCCGTGAGGTAGCGAAAGGAAAACAGTATCGCACTTCTCCGAGAATTCATCTACGTTCAGCGAGCTGAACTTTAGGTTCCTGTATATGCCTCTCAAGTTAAAGTGCACGAAGTAAACGGGCTTGCCAACGTACTCCCTAGACGTCACCGCGGAGACTTCTATGTGTGGGTGATTCGAGAGTAGCCTCAGTAATTCTCCGCCGGTGTAGCCGGATGCACCTGCAATGCACACCCTAACTACTCCATTCAAACAAGCTCACCGGGTAGCTCCGGGTGCTATTGGTGCACTGAGCAGAGCTAATTAAACTTTCTCCCATAACTGGTTCAAAATCCGTACTTTAATGAACTTGCAAAGTACGGTTTCGCACGTGGAGCAGTACACGAACCTGCACATACTACAAAAATATAGCTATATTTTCCCTGCACCCCTTCAAGATGAGAGCGTGGTTGCTCGTCCGTGGTGTAGAGCATGGTGAAAACGAAGTGTCCAATTTGTGGAGGTGAAGTAGAAGTACCGGAAGATGCCTTACCGGGCGAGGTAATAGAACACGATTGCGGCGTAGTGCTTGAAGTAGTCATTGATGAGAACGGTGTCAAGGTGAAGCCCGCAGAGGGTATTAGCGAGGACTGGGGCGAGTAAGAGGGTTAATGTCTAATGCAAGAGCTGGTGGTATCCTACGAAGTGATGAGATGGGAGGAGAAGGCGATCATAGATGCCGCGAGAGAATTGGGACTTTCCATCACGCCTTTTCACCTACATACCTCGTTTCTACTTATAGGTGGAGGTAGCCAGTTCAAAGACCCCTTTAATCCTGGTGAAACAGTGGTGATTCAACGTGCGATCAGCCACGCAGTTGCCCTCAACTCCACGCTGGTACTCGAATCCGCGGGTTTACGGGTTATTAACAACTCTGCAGCGCTCGCAAGGGCATTGAACAAGGTGTGGACCCTCTCACTTCTAGCCAAGGCGGGCATCCAAACCCCACGATCAGCAGTAGTCTTCAGCGAGGAAGCGGGCTACAAGTTAACGAGTTTACTGAATTACCCCCTGGTGATCAAGCCCATTGACGGTAGCTGGGGTAGGCTGGTAGCGCTTATCAGGGACAACGAAGAGCTTAGAACGATCTTGGAACACAGAGCTTACATCCAGAGTCCGAACATGAAAATACACCTGATCCAGGAATACGTAGAGAAGCCTGGCAGGGACATAAGGGTATTCACAATAGGGGACGAGGTCGTAACGGCAATTTATAGAGTGAGCGAGCACTGGATAACGAATACTGCGAGAGGCGGTAGGGCCGAGCCGGCAAGGGTCGATCACGAGCTCGAAGACATAGCGCTGAAGACTGCCAGGGTCTTAGGCGTGGAGTTCGCGGGCATAGATGTGTTCGAAGATAAGCATAGAGGCTACGTGGTGAACGAGGTTAACTCGATACCCGAGTTTAAGAACACGGTGATCGCTACGGGGTGTAAAGTGCACGTGAGACTAGTCGAATACGTGAAGAACTTACTCAAGAAATAACCCGCGTCGTGGAGGGGCTTAGAGTGGTGCTAAAGTACCTTAGGTTTTACGAGGACCGTGGCATTTGGATAGAACGCGCGGAAGGGCAGTACGTGTGGGACTTAGCAGGAAATAGGTACCTAGACATGCATACTGGTCACGGGGTGGCGTTTCTCGGCCACAAGCACCCCCACGTAGTTGAAGCACTAATAGAGCAGCTCGGCAAGGCCATGGCTGTTTCAACATCTTTTAACACTAGAATTAGAGAGGAGATGCTGAGTGTGCTCTCAAAGGTGGTGCCAAGCACGTATGAGTACGTGTACCTGCTGAACAGCGGGAGTGAAGCTGTGGATTTTGCGCTAACCGCGTCTAGGAGGATCACGGGCAGGAAGAAGCTAGTCTACTTTACCGGGTCCTTTCACGGCAGGACGGTGGGGTCCCTATCCGTGACATCTAATCCAAAGTACAGGAAAGGAGCGGAACCTTTGCTGTCAGATGTCTATCAACTGCGATTTAACGACGTTGAAGGCGTTGAAAGGGGCATAACGGATGAAGTCGCCGGAGTCATAATTGAGCTTATTCAAGGTGAAGGTGGTGTTAACGTAGCTTCGCGCGATTTCATAAAGGCTCTTCGGGAGAGAACAGAGGCTACGGGAGCTCTCTTAATAGTTGACGAGGTGCAAACGGGTTTCGGTAGGACGGGGAGTGTATGGCTCTTCGAGCAGTACGGCATTGTGCCAGACATACTGGTAGCAGGTAAGGCTATCGGAGGGGGGTTTCCCGTTAGTGTGGTTTTCCTACCGGGAGACTTTGTAGCAAAACTCGGTACAGGAGCACATGGTTCAACTTATGGAGGTAACCCATTGGCTTGCGCATCCGTGAAGGCATCGGTGGAGGTGCTCTTGGAAGAATCCGTTCATCTACAGGCCCGTGAGAAGGGGAAGTGGCTACTCGAAGAGCTTAGAAGCACGTTAAAAGACCTAAAGGTCGTTAGGGATGTGCGCGGGCATGGACTAATGATCGGCGTGGAGCTGAGAGTGGAACCTACCAGCGTATTGAAGTGCCTTCAGGAAAGGGGGTTATTGGCGCTAAAGGCGGGCATCACTGTCGTCAGACTGCTACCACCCTACTTAGTGACCCGGGAAGATGTAAATTACGCGGTGGCAACTATTGGTAAGTGCCTTGGAGGATACGGCTAGGCTACTGCTAATAGAACTTTTGAAAACCTATAGCCCTACTAACCGCGAAAAGCCTGCAGTAGAGGTTTTAGAAAAGTACGCGTGGTCCCTGGGCTACGAGGACGTGCACGTAGATAGAGTGGGTAATCTCATAGCGCACTACGGATCTGGAGATGAGACAGTAGCATTCGTGGGGCACATAGACACAGTCGATGGTGAGCTACCGGTCAGTGTCGACAGAGGTATTGTTACCGGGCGGGGAGCCGTCGACGCCAAAGGGCCCCTTGCAGCAATGTTTGTAGGAGTAGCTATGGCCAAGGGCGTGGTGGATCCCTCGAAATGGAGAATATACGCAATTGCGGCCGTTGGAGAGGAGGGGGACAGTAGAGGAGCGCGAGAGCTAGTACGTAGCGGGTTCAGCGCGAATGGAGTAGTGGTAGCGGAGCCAAGTAACACGCGTTTCGTTGTTATCGGTTACAGGGGTAGCTTGAAGGTTGAAATTACGTGTAGTTCTAGAAGAGGTCACGCGTCTTCTCCGAGCTTTGAGATGTCTGCGTGTGAAAAGCTCATATGCTTATGGAGCACTATAAGGTCTACTTGTAGCAGTTTCAGTGCGCACGGGAACTCAGCAACTCTCTTGTACTTATCGTGCGGCAGTAGTACAGCGCAGAGCGTGTACCCCAGTGAAGGTAGGATGCTTATTGATGTGAGGGTCTCCGTTAACGGCCGTGCCAATAGCGTGCTCGAAGAGCTGGTCAAGGCTGTAAACAGGCTGGGGTGTACCGTAAAGATAATAGATTCGGCACCACCTGTTAAGGTTTCACCTAACGCGCCGATCGTCAGAGCAACTATGAGGTCTCTGCTGATGCAGGGCGTAAAACCCCGGCTCACCTACAAGCTTGGGACAAGTGATATGAACCTTCTACACCCGCTGTCAGGCGGAAACATCGTAGCCTACGGTCCCGGCAAGTCAGAGCTGTCCCATGGCGAGTTTGAAGCGATAAGCCTCGAAGAGCTGTTCTTCGGTGTGAGGATCTACAGAGACATCATACTAAACTACGTAAAGCTTACTGAAAGGGCCTCTAAGACGCAGGCTACGACCTTCTACTACCGTTTTTGACCATCAGTATGATCGATGTTATACACGCGGCCGTAACCAGTGATCCTGCATAGTCGACGTTCACCTCCCCCATGAGTAATAGTGGTATTATGGATGCCCCCCCGATGGCGGTGAACGTGTAAGATGCCCCGAAACCCGTTACCAGTTCCTCCCGTTCTAGCTTCTTGGCAATATATACGTTAAACGCCGTGTCGAGGAAGGGGAATAGGGGCATTTGCCAGAGTACAATGGGTATTAGACCGCTTGTCTTCATGAACAACCAGTAAAGTAACGCGTAGCCTAGAGTAGTGTACGCGTAGACCTTAACGGGGCCACGGGAATCCACCAGGTACCCGGCTAGAAGCCTCACCAGCGGAGATATGATTGCTCCTCCCGAGAACACCAAACCGTAGACCGCATACTTCGCCCACTCGGATAGGGCCGGCAAAACCCTCTCTATGCTAACGTTAAGCTTCACCGGTGCGAGAGAGTATAGTAGCTCTCTACCGAAAACGACCAGCATCAGCGAGATCAACGCTGGGAGTATTTTCTCGATAACGCTATGAACGCTAGACCCTCCACTGCCGAGGTCTGCGCGCGGGATCTCAGGGTACGATAAATAATACACCAGCGGGGGTACGAGTAGAAGCGCGGCATCAAGCAAAAATACACCACTAGCACCCCAATTAGCGTAAATGAGACCCGAGGCCACGGAACCGGCCGCGAAGCCCACGCCTGTTCCGATGGTCACTTCGCTGTACTCGCGTCCCGGTTTCTCGCTAGCCCTAGAGAACACTACTTTCAACACTATGGACCAATGTATGACCCATGGAAAGTTAACCGTTGACAGCAAGAATGCAAGTAGTAGTGGGTCCTTGACATAGAGGCCGGCAGTAATTGGTAGTGCTTGAAGCAATCCGATCAAAATCGTACTCCTCTCCCCTAGGATGCTCGCTATCTTTCCGGCAAATATCCCCAGTAGGGTGAAGACCCAGCCAAACCCTACGAAAGCAACCGTCGCCGTGGGCCCTCCTCCGAGCTCCACGGCAATGTACCTAGTTGCGAAGGCAAAATACAGGCCCCAGCCAATTGAGCTTATTGTCGCAGCTGTGGCATAAGCGGCCTTCATTCTCAAAGTTGAAAACACCACATGCGGGTTGGCTATCATGCCGGTTACTCGAAAACATAGAGTTCTTCTTCGTAGCGCCTGTCAAGAATAGTTCCCGGTGGGAGTTTCTTAATTCTCCTTCTTGACAAGTGCTCCACAAGCATTTTTTCAACTTCACTTAAGCTGTAAGAGCCCGTGAGCCAGTCTAGCGGGATATTAATGCCCAGCGGGCGCGCTGGTATGACGTGTCTGGTTGCCTTGTGTATAAACACCTCACCGCGCAACGCCACTGCTCTAACCTCGCTTTTAGTTATTGTTGGAGGTATGAGGGTAGCAGCGGCCTCGCCTTTCTCGACGAGCCCCAGCGAATCTTTCTCGGTATAGTAACCTATCTCGAACCCTCTATGCGTTAAAGCCTCTTCAATTCGCTTAATGCTATCGTATATTAACTTGATGCTCCTGGTACCGGACTTCACTCCCATTAACGACTTACCCAGCACCAGTAAGCCCACGAGTTCCCTCTTTGCAAGCATCTCGGAACCTGCATCTAGGCCAGGAACGCTAACGAGCCTGTGTCCTAGCTTACTCAGAACGTCAAGCACCACCCTTCTCGCCTCGCCTAAGTCCTTATAGGCTTCTTTACTTCTGATCTTAATTATCCGGCTCCACGAGTAAAGGCCTATGCTTGGATTGTCATAGTCTACTAGGCACACGGGTATGTACTTGAAGCCCAGTTCTTTAACTGCCGCTACCCTGTGCATGCCGTCGAGAACGACTAGTGTTTTTTCATCGACGATTATGGGGTCTTTGAAAGCATTGTCTTGCTTGATCTTCTCGACGAGCCAGTACAATATACCGGGTATTATCTCTTCGTGTATGTGAAGCCTGTCAACCTCCTTTACTGTTATTTTTAAGGTAATCTGCGGTGTTTTTATTTCGTACGCGTGCTGAACACTCGACAATAGGCGACACCCCTCATAAACTCTACTCGGAGAAGGGTAAATAAAGTACTATACCGTAGAACTGGTAACCATTACAAGTTTTAACCCCCTCTCCCAAATTATTACTTAGGTGATGAGTGCACGTCGAGTTGAGGAAGTGATAGTCCTCCCACCGATCTGACCTATATGCTTATACCTAGAACCTTCCTGGCCTCGTCAACTAGCAATACCAGTAGTGGTGAGATCACCAGCACCGCCCACGTATCGAGACCTAGTGGAGTCGTGTGAAATACTACAGAGAGGGGTGTGTATAGGGTTACTAGTTGCAGGGCCAAGGATGTGAAGAGCGCCAGTATAAGCCACTTATTGATCGGTAGTTTCCAGAACGGGGTGTTTTCGCTTCGAGAGGCCAGTCCTCGACCGAACTCCGAGAGGACTATAGCCGTGAAAGCAGCTGTTCTTGCAAGCACCAAGGAAACCCTATAGTATAGCAAGTATATCCAGAGGGTTACGAACGCGATCACAGTACCCATGATAGTGTAAAACATCAGCTTCCTCCTAGTTATAAACCTCTCTCCCGCTCTACGTGGAGGTCTATCCATGATCCCTGGTTCGGGGGGCTCGACGCCTAGCGCGGCCGCTGGAAGCGCATCTGTTACGACGTTTATCCACAGTAAGTGTACCGGTTCAAGCGGTGGTGGCATCATTAGTAGTTGCGAGCCGAATACTGTAGCCACCTCACCCATGTTACAGGATAGCAGGTAGTTTATTGGTTTTTTCAGGTTCTCGAAAATAATTCTGCCTTCCCTCACGGCTTCAACTATTGTGACGTAGTTGTCGTCCATCAATACCAGCTGAGACGCCTCTCTCGCGGCATCCGTTCCGCGGATACCCATCGCTATGCCGACGTGCGCTTCTTTTAGTGCAGGTGCATCGTTTACACCGTCTCCCGTCATAGCCACCCTATAGCCTTTTGCTTTTAAGAGCTTCACTATTCTAGCTTTGTGCTCTGGTGTGACGCGAGCGTAAACCGCGACCTTGTCCACGATTTTTAAGAGTTCTTCATCGCTCAGGGTGTCAAGGTCCCTGCCTTCAAGCACCGACCCCTCGTTCACGTCTAGGCCGATCATCCTCGCCACGGCGATGGCCGTGAGCTTATGATCACCTGTTACCATGATAGTCCTGATCCCGGCCCTCCTGGCTGTCTCCACGGCTTCCCTGACCCCCTCCCGCGGGGAATCGATGATCCCGAGCACTGCGTAAAAGACGAGATCTTTTTCAACGCTTTCCACGCTTTGGTCAGCATCGTAATGATTTAGTAACTTGTAGGCAACGCCGAGTGTCCTGTAGCCCTGTGCAGCTAGTTTTTCAATGTCGTTCTTGAGCCTATCCCTAAGTTCACCTGTCAGCTCGACCTCGCCACCGGGAGACCATGCCTTGACGGACAGCTCGAGCACTATTTCGGGCGCACCGGTAACCAACACGAGAAAACGATTGCCGTATCTATGCACTGTGCTCTTACGCTTCCTAAACCGATCAAACGGGTATACCCTCACGAGCTCTAGCTTCTTTATAGCCTCTTCAACGCCCCTTTCACCGAGAGCTTTGTAGGCAAGTACGAGTGCCGCCCCTTCCGTGGGGGATCCCTTAATGGTCCAGTGGCCCTTGTCTTTTACGAGCTTGGCATCCGGTACCGTGTGGGCTGCTACCGCCTCGTAGAGAAGTGAGAGATCTTCCGTGCCCTTGCAGGTAATTCTACCTCGAGGCACGTACCCGGAACCATCCACGTTGCACTCTGCTCCAAGGGCGTGTATGACTTTGACTGTCATCTCGCCCTTGGTCAAGGTTCCCGTCTTGTCTGCGCAGATGATGTCTACTGAGCCGAGTGCCTCCACGGCTGCGAGCCTCTTCACGAGCGCATTTTTCTTCGCCATCCTATAGGCTCCGATAGCGAGTACTGCTGTGGCTATCGCGGGCAGTCCCTCCGGCACGGCTGCAACCGCCAAGGCCACTGCAATCATCATCGACTCTACTATTCCGGCGTAGCCCTCCGCGAGGGATATGGCAAAAACCAGCGTTGCTATGGCGAGCACGATCGCGCCTATCCTCTTTCCGAGATAATCGAGTTCTACTTCAAGAGGAGTTTTCTCCTCTTTAATCTCCGCCACGGCCTTAGCGATTCCTCCTAGCACAGTGTTCATGCCTGTTGCGACTACGATACCCTTTCCCCTGCCCTTCACCACGTACGTGCCGAGAAATGCCATGTTTTTTCTCTCGCTAACGGGCGTGTCGTGGTCGAGTACGGTGTCAGGGTCTTTCTCCACGGGGGTGCTCTCTCCGGTAAGAGGCGACTCGTCTACCTCGAGGTTCTCGGCCTCGATCAGTCTTAGGTCCGCTGGCACACGATCTCCCTCCCTTAGTAACACTATGTCGCCGGGCACGAGCTTGGAGGCCTCTATTTCAACTTCGACGCCACCTCTGAGTACCCGACATCGTGGTGTGGCTAGTCTTTTCAATGCTTCAAGGACCTTCTCCGCCCTGTATTCTTGAAGGAAACCGAACCCACCCATAATCATTATGATGACGAATATCGCTATGGCGTCTGCGACCTCGCCCAGAGCGGCTGAAATGGCTGTCGCCACTAATAGCATTCCAATGAGGAAATTAGCGAACTGCCTAGCAAGTATTGTCAGTGGGGTTTTCCTCTTAGCGGTAATCTCGTTTAATCCGTATTTCTTTATTCTCTCTTCGACATCACCTATTTCGAGGCCGCGGGAGGGGTCTACGCCAAGGGTATTTATTACTTCCTCTATGTTCATGGAGTGCCAGCGCTTGCTTAGATCACCCATTCACGACACCGACTGCAAATGTCACTTTACCGTATACTGTGTGGTGTGCTTATAAATGCAGAGTAGCCGTTAAAGGCCTTCACCCGTTGGCGTTCACCCCGCTTTTCAGTCCTCTTTGAACGGCTATTAGCCTGGCTAATATCTGGCTCCTAAACTCCCTTATCTTAAGGCCTGGTGGCGTTTGGGCCACTACGAGGACTATGTAGTAGTTCTTGTCGCTCTGCTCTTCAATGTACACTTCTACGTTGTCAGCCAGGTTTGATAATGCTTTTTTAACGTTTTCTAGTACTAGTCCCGGATCGTAGTCTACTGGGAACTCGTATCTGACCTGTATACGTGGGAGTTCAAGTAGCTCATCCTCTTCGAAGACAACCGTACTGCTGAAGAGCATGGAGTTTGAGACCTTTATCAGCTCGCCTGTTTCTAGGAGTATTTTCGTGTACATTAAGCCGACCTCCACTACGGTCCCCTTAACAGTGGGTATGAACGTATCCCTGCTGAACGACTTATACGCTGGGAAGCTAATGGTTGTCACCGGTATGGCTGTACTTGCTATTCTAACCCTCTTACCGGGTTTAAGGAAGCCCGTTCCCAGTATAATCAGGCCCGCGAAGAAGTTCGCGAGGATCGGTTGCATGCCGAGGCCAACTACGAGGCCCGAAAAGGTCGCGCTCGCGATTAGCGGTTCGCCACCAACGCCTACGAGCACCAGTACGACCACGCCTAAGACTATATAGCCAAGCACTAGTATAACGTTCCTAACCAACAGCGCTTCGGCACCGATCTTCCTGGCATACCGCATTATCATCCTAGCCAGGTACTCGATAAACAGCACTCCAACAACGAGGGCAATCGCAGCCTGGACAGCCTTGATCTCCATGTATGCCCTGTAATCCTCCGGGAGAAGACCGTACAGTACGTAGAGCGCCGCCACGAACGCGAATACCAGTAGCAAGTAGTAAGCGTACTTCATGGCTCAACCCGGTACTACTTGCACTTACTTACAACGTGTTTAAAATATGCGTGCTTTAAGGGTGAGCGAGTCATAAGGAAATTACTGCTAAACGCAGGAGCTGGAAAACCTGGTTCTAACTTCTGTTTGCCATCAGTAGAGACTGCTATTATGGGAATAAAGATAAGAGGTAATGAATATAGAATAGCCATTTGTGGTAAGTTAGGGGTAGCGATCAGGTCACAGCGTAGATCAATGATCCAAGTTTGCGTCAATGAGAGGACACTCAACGGGGGATTACTGTAGAGGGGCGGGAGCAACACTAGGCTAGTGTACGGTGATACTAAGTGCTTAGTGATTTGAAAGTATTATTACTACCGGAGAGATTATTCCCTCGGTAGAGGATAGCTGGGCTCGATCTGGTGCTTGAGCGGTGGACTATGCCGTTGAAGCAGTAAACCTGGTTAAGAAGTACAGGACGAAGAAAAGGCTAGGTCTCTTCAAGTCCGCCGTTGAAGTCGTGGAAGCACTTCGTGGTGTAAGCTTCAAAGCTGGGTACGGCGAAGTCGTGGGATTACTCGGACCTAACGGTGCAGGCAAGACCACCACGATCAAGATCTTGGCAACACTTCTACTACCAGATAGCGGTGAAGCACGCGTAGCTGGCTACGACGTTGTAAAAGAAGCAGATAAGGTTAGGAAAAACATTGGACTTATGCTCACGGTCGAAAGGGGCTTTTACGGTAAACTAACAGGCCGCGAGAACTTAGAGTACTTCGCCACGCTCTACGGTATGAGCGGGGGGAAAGCTAAGGAGAGAATAAACTACTTGATTAAACTCCTAGAACTGGATAGGCTTGGAGGAGACTATAAGCTCTACGAGGAGTTTAGTTTGGGAATGAAGGCTAGGTTGAGCCTTGCTAGGGCGTTACTAAGTGATGCGCCAATACTCCTACTGGATGAACCAACGCTGGGCTTAGATCCGCCTAGTGCGCGTAAAATTAGAGAACTCGTAAAAGAACTTGCACACCATGGGGGCAAGGCAATACTCTACACCACTCACAACATGTTCGAAGCTGAAATCGTCTGCGACGTAATACTGCTGATCAACAGAGGGGTGATTGTCGCAGAAGGCACACCAGCGGAGTTAAAAGAAAGGATACCTAAGTTAAAAGTCGTCAACTTGATCCTGAAGAGCGAAACGGGTGACGTGTATGCGCCCTTGAAGGACATAGACGCTAAGTACGAGGTTAAGGTAGAAGAAAACGGGCTTTACAGCATTAAATTGCATTTAAAGAAGCCCGAAGAGGTGCTAGACGAGATACTCAAGAAGTACATTAAGCGTGGGTTCGAAATAGTATCAATTAAGATGGAGGAGCCGACGCTGGAGGATGTGTTCATTTACTTTAGTGAGGGCTTTACATGAGCTATGTTGATGTCCTCAAGGCTGAGTACAAGCTGGTGTACAGCGAGGTATTCAGGAGAAAGACCGCTCTCGTAACGCTAGTCCTATATCCTTACATCTTCACCGCATTCACGCTTTTTGTGGGGTACGCGGCGGGCTCTCCCAGAATGTTCGTTGAGAGAGTGGGTGTGGACCCCGTTGTGTACATGATTACAGCTAGTTTCATGTTAATGTCCATCCTAGTGAGTATAGATGAACTGCTCTGGAGGCCCCTCTTTGACACTTACATAGGTACGATCACGTACATACTAGCCTCACCGATTAGCAGGCTTAAGCTGTACTCTGCAATACCAATACCGAGGTTAACCTTACTGGCTTTCATGGGGTTTACGAGCATAGTACCCGTCTACACCGTCTATTACGGGCTTAGCGGCCTTGTCCTGGGCTTAGTAGTCGTGGCCGTGCTAGTCGTGGGTTGCTTAGTTATGATACCCTTCGCCATAGTTGTAACCACGACGGTTCACAGAGTAGGAGAGTCTTGGAGAGCACTAAATATCGTTAGACCCCTAATGATGGTGCTTCTCGGCGTGTACTACCCGAGAACATATATGCCTCTTGTAGGCTACATCATCAGCTCACTCATACCCTCATCCCACGTAGTTGAAGTTGTACAGAGGTTACTAACTGGTATGCAGGGTAACCTGTTCACCCTGTTCGTAATAGCATTCATCCTCGCGTTCACGTACACCCCCCTAGGTCAGTTCACTCTTAAGGCATGGGAACATAAGAAGGTGAAAGAGGGTGTCAAGACTTCTTAGAAGGGCGTACGCGGTGTTTAAGGCTTACTTCTTGTCCGAGTTTGCAAGGTCTAGAGGGTTCATATACGGATTAGTAGGGATGGCACTCTGGATCACAGTGTTCACGATGCCCATAGCACTGTTCGCCGGGGACGACGTTAACGCAGACGAAGTAGCGGCGAGGATCTTTGTCGGCATAATACTGTTCATGTTTTACGGTACGGCTTCGTGGGACTGGGCGGCCGAACTCCGCTGGATGATAAACGATGGGAGGATAGAATACTACATCGCTAGTGGCAGTGGCTTTACGCCGCACTACGTCGGCATATTACCAGTCTCCTTTATGTGGCTCGGAATAGCCCTTTCAGTGAACTACTTAGTGCTGTCCCTATTGTGGTCCCCGCCGAGCATAAGGATCGTCGACCCTCTAATATTCCTTTACGGGTTCACGCTATTGCTAACCTGTCTAATAGCCTACGCCCTCATTTTAGGTGGGACAATGATATCCTCAGGCGTTACAGGGTCCGTAGTGGAGGTAATCAGCTTCATACTGCCAATAGCGACGGGGGGGTTACTCCCGCTTAGACTAATGCCAGAACCACTACAGCTATTTGCTCTATTAACCCCCTTCAGCTACCCGGCCGAACTTGTGAGGTACTCGATGCTCGGCGTAGAACCGGTCCTCGAACTGAAGGTTACTATCTTGGCGGGGACATTGTACGTATTGGTTTTCCTAGTACTGGGGGTCATCTACTTCAAGTACCAGTTGAAGAGGGCCGTAAGAGAGGGTTTCAAAACGATCTCGATGTGGTAAAATAAGAGCAGCCACTCTAAATATTAACACTTACCGTGAACGGCTCCTAGCACTAAAGTCGTAGCGGGGTACAAAGTCGTAGCATTAAAGCGTAAAAGTTATAATTGCCTCTCGGGCTCCCTACTCCAAGTGGCTGGGAACATGCTATGGAGAGTGCTGGCTTTTCCGCGATTTAGACTAATAACATTACCCACCCCGCTTGAAAGGGCCTCTAGACTCGGCGAAAAACTAGGTATAGACCTCTGGATTAAAAGAGACGACGTTATGGAGCTCGCTCTAGGCGGCAATAAAGCCAGGAAGCTCGAATTCATAATTGGGCACGTGCTCTCGCAGGGATACGATACCGTGGTGACAACCGGCGCGCTACACTCGAACCACGTAAGGTTAACGATGGCTGCTGCTAGGAAAGCCGGTTTAGGTGCATACGCAGTCCTCTACAAGCACTTACCCTACGTTGAACCCGCATTACAGGGCAATATACTGCTGAACAGCGTATTCGGGGGAAACGTGTTCTATGCGGAGTCTCAAAGCGGTGTCCAGGAACTTACAGAGAGGCTGGTGAACGACCTGAAAGCACGAGGTAAGAGGCCCTACGTCATACCGGCAGGTGGTGCTAACGAGTACGGTATGTTGGGTTATGTCCTCGCTGCCTTCGAGATACTGGAGCAGGCCTACATGCATGGAATTAAACCGCACTACATAGTGCACGCGTCAGGGACGACGGCTACCCAGGCTGGGTTGGTGCTCGGCTTGAGGCTGGCAGGCGCCGAAGACGTTAGAGTATTAGGCATATCAGTAGGCCGTAGTGCTAAAACCATGCATGAACGCATCCTAGAGCTAACGGCTTCAACTGCAAGGTTACTGGGCGTAGACATCAAGGTACGCGACGATGACGTAGTGGTGTACGAAGACTACACATTTGGTGGTTATGGTGTAATAACGAAAGAGGTCGTGGAAACCATTAAAACCGTAGGCTTGCTTGAAGGGCTAATACTGGACCCGGTGTATACGGCTAAAGCCATGTATGGGCTCATCGACCTTGCCGAAAAAGGTGAGATTAGGGGAACAGTCATGTTTCTGCACACAGGGGGTATACCAGTGCTATTCCAGTATGCCGGTGAATTTGCGAGGTACGCATAGATGCGCGACCTGGACCGGGCTTACCCGTCGACGCTACTGCATTACCAACACGTAAACCCTCTCGCTCTATTCCCTAAAACCTGTAAATGAGACAAGTAGAATGTAGGGTGCTATACTTGGAGTTGTGGCATAAAGCTATAGGTTACCGTGAAGTCGTTGAAATTAGGAAGTTTGAGACCAAAGACATGGTCAAGAGGCTTGGAACGCTTCCTCCCATTAAAGTGTTCATAAATAATCACCCCATAGCTAACCCGGTGGCAATCTTTAACCCCTCGTTCATAGTGAAAAGTGGCGACATCGCGGAAATCTATGCGAGGATCATCGTAGGCTACTACCTTTACGTATCGGCGATTACCAGAATGGAAGTACCGCTAAGTGACATACTTGAGGGGACCATAAGCATAAACTATTACTCGTCGGAACTAGCAGTATACCCCTCAACTAGGTACGATATATGGGGTTGCGAGGATCCGCGCGTCTACGCTCTGAACGGCAAGATATACATGACGTACGCTGGCAGAAATGTAAACTACTTCCAGAAGCCCGCCGCACCTGAAAGCGTTTTACCAATAACAGCGACTCCCGAAAACAACCATAGATATTGGTCTAAGCAGTACGTGCACGTATTAAAGGATGAAGAGAGGAAGTGGGTTGTCCACGATAAAGACGCATTCATGGCGAGGCTCGCTGGAAGGTTACTACTGTTCCACCGCCCGAGGTTAGTGACTAACACCTACCACCTAGCGGTGAGCGAGGTGGTTCTACCGAGTAAATGTGAGAGCACGCCATGCAAGGCAGTCTCTGAGAACACTATCGAGGTAATGCCCCCAGCGAGCTTCGAATCGAAGCTTGGATGGGCAGTGCCCATCACCATAAGCAGTAGTAGAGCAGTCTTACTGGTGCACGGAGTTGACAGGGATATAGGCGCGTATAGAGTCCTCGGGGTAGAACTGACTTACGCCGGTGACGGCGTTGTCGTAAATGCCGTTACGCCATTTTACATAATGGAGCCTAGAACACCCTACGAACTCTACGGTGACAGGCCTTTTACGGTGTTTCCCGCAGGTGCACAGATCGTAGATGGTAACGTCGTGATCTCCTATGGGGCTGCGGACTACATGATCGGGTTTGGGTTAGTGGATTTCTCGGAGCTCATGAGCGCCCTCGATAGGGGTAGACTCTACTAACGCTCAGGCACCAGCTCTCTATAAAGCTCGTAGTGTTTCCGCGCAATGACGTCCCAGCGCGTTTCAAGAGCATAGTTCCACAACCTGTTAATAGCCCGCTTAACCCCCTCGGACTCCTCCAGGACTTCCTCGAGCTTCTTCACGAGGTATTCCACTGTGAACACGCGCAACGTTAGTTCTGGTGCGAGTAAGTTGCACTCAACGAGCTTGTGTGCCCTGGTACAGATTACCGGTTTCCGGCTACCGATTGCTAGGTGGAACACGCCGCTCACGCTGATCGGGTAACTGCGCTGCTCTACGATAGGTATGGTGACGATGTCTGAAACTGCTAATAGTTTAAGTAGAAGTGCTCTGTCGAGAAAACCCTCTAAAAAGTAAACATTACCGCCTTTCCTCGCTACCTGCTCTATTTTTTCCTCGAGAAGCACGTCTCCCGCGTCTTTTCTTCTAGGCATGCCCGCGACTACTAGTTTAACGTCGTACCTCTGCGCGAGAGTGTCGACAGCTTTGATCACCTGAATGTAGTCCTTGTCACGGCTTCTAACGAAGCCTATTACCGATACCAACTTTTTGTTTTCAACATCCCGAGGTAGCGGTAGCTCTTCCAGTAGCCTCGATCTAGGCTCCTTTAAGTAAGGGTTTATTAGCGTACCGTGCGGTATCATGTAGATCTTTTCAGGCGGGGTACCCTGCCTCAGCAATTCTTGCTCTTGAATTACGCTGTGAACCACTACGGCATCACTATTACCGGTTAGGAGTCTTTGAATACCTACTAAGTTCTCGCCACCCAGCGCGTGGATTACCGTGTGCATTGTTAGCACTAGTTTTACACCGCGCGATTTTACGTTTTTCATGAACGATGCAAGTGCAATGGCATCGGGGAAAATACCCAGTTCGTGCTGTATATGGACGACGTCTAGGCGATCCTGGTTTTCGAGGCAATTATCCACGTAAGAGAGATCTCCTCCCTTAAAGCAGTTTTTCACACTTATACCCGAGTAGACATCCTTATACGTGTACCCTAATGGATATTCAATCATATCTCCGCCTAACGCAATAACACTTAATCCCGGTAGCTTTACCAGCTCGGTTAAAAGCATACTAGAGTACTCAGCTATGCCGCAAGCTACTGGCGGCATCCTAGAAACAAACACTACATGCACGCTTCACTCCCACCTAGTTTCTTTGGAGACAATGCATATAAAACAGCAACCCCTTTCCACGTCAAGGCGTGGGAATACGCCCCATTACCGGTTAATTTACAGGTTTACCTTTCATTTCGATGAGTAACTCGACAACGTAGTTAACGTGCTCTTTTAATTTCTCGGCATCACGAAGTACCGGTATCCTTATGTTCAGAGACATTAATGGCTTAAAACCGTATAGTTCGCGGACAACCTCCCCAATTCTCTCGGGGCTAACCCCTAACACGCTCGTAGTTACTACGATCAAGGGCCTCCTAGACCCACACCCCTTCAAGAACTCTTGGATGGGAGGGGCAAGTGTGAAGTACCATACTGGGGAGGCAACTATTACCACGTCGTAGTCCTCCAGTCTGGGCCTTTCCGGCTCGTAAAGCACATCTGTACCTTTACGCATAATGGTATCGTACAGTAACCTGAGGTTGACGTGGAGGGGCCTAGAATACTCTTCAACCGGCCGAACCCTGTACACGTCAACTTGGAGACCCCGTTCACCAAGGGCCTTTCTCAGCACGTGAACCACGAGCTCCGTATTACCCGTTTTGGAGTAATAGACTAGTGCAACCTTCATGGAACCACCAAAAAGTAATCCCGCGAGCAAGTATATATTATGTGAATGATAGTGGTGCTTGATACTTAACCCGTCACTACCGGGGCCTCTCACGAGACTACTTACAGTACCTCCTTGAATAACCACGACTTAATTTCGTAGTTCTCTATGTGAACACTTGGTGGCACCTTTTCATGAGGCCACACCTTCACGTTTACTAACTTGCTATTAGCACCGATGTGAACGTTGTCCCCTATATAGCTGTTAACTAGGACTGCGCCCCTTTCCACGTGAACGTGTCTACCGATAATTGAGTTTAATACCATCACGTTGTCTTCAATGAAGCTCCGGTCCATTATGGCCGAGCCGGATATATGAACGTTGGAGCCTATTATGCAGTAGTTGTCAATACTGGAGTCCTCTATGGAGACCTTTTCGCCGATGATCGTGTGCCTCCCTATCAGTAGCCTACCCGAGAGCCGCACTAGGCCTTTGCCCACCTTGTTAATGATAGCCTCGTGCAACGTCTTAGACTTGTTAGACTTACCCTGCATGAAGACCCCCGGTAGCTTTTCCTCCGCTTCGAGGATCCTGCGGTCGCCGTTGTATAACAGGTACTTCATGGCATCCAGGTACCTTTCCGGCGTCCCTACGTCAAACCAGTAGCCCTCCTTCATGATGTAGCCGTAAACCTTATAGCCGAGTTCTATTAACTTTGGAATGATGTCCTTTCCAAAATCCGTTTTACCCGCTTTCAATAGTTCCCGTCCACGGGCGTCATCGAAGAACTCCACTACCGTGGGTTCTACTATGTAGATCCCGGTATTAACTAACTTGCTGGGAGCTTCCTCTGGTTCGGGCTTCTCCACGAACTTTACAATCCTACTGTCAGCGCCGAGCACGGCCACTCCGAACCCGGTGATGTCCTCGACTTCTTTGAGTACTATGGTCATGTCGGCTCCCACGCTCCTGTGGAGCTCGTACACCTTACCAATATCTAGTTTAAACAAGTTATCACATTGTACAACGAGGAACGGCTCTCTAATGTCGTAGTAGTCTACGAGGATTTTCACGGCCTCCGCATTCCCCGACGTCTCGTACCTGGGCATGTACCTGATCCTGACATCACGGCCTACGAAAGGGTACTTAGCCTTGATCCAGTAGCCTTCCCTAAAGTAGTCGTATACTGTTTTGTAGTTATAATACCCTCTGACCCCGACGTACACCTCTTCAACGTTGTTTACTACGAGTTCGAGAACTATGAACTCTAGGATAGGTCTATTAAGAACGCGGATTAAGGCCTTCGATGTACCAACGGAGAGGGGCCGAAGCCTGATAGCCTCCCCTCCCACGGGGATTAGGGATACGCGGGGCCCAGGCATGATTTCTCACTATATTCTTCTACCTGGCCGATTTTATACTTTCCACCTAGCCTTATCGTCAAATACAGTGCAGGATGTATGCTAGCTCTCTTGGAGACTCTCATTTAGAGAGCTACTCTTAAAAGCGGTTATGAACCTAACGCGTATAATTCAACCATAATGAGTACGCTGGAGTCCAACTTGGGGACAGTACAACTACTAAGTCAAGGTTTTAGCGTTATGGGCATTAAACCGCTAATAAAGGTGCATGTAGCCGGTAACGGCGATGTTACACTAAAAGCCACGCAGGCCATAGTTACGTTAACTAACAGTACGGAGATCTACGCTTATTTGGTAGACATAGAGAACGGTAGTGCAATGCTACTAGCATATCACGTGGTACTGGAAATGCCCAGTTGTAGGTGTTCGTGTACGTAACATCTGTGCAATTATTGTTTTTAAGTAACTCCCTTTATTTCTTTAGAATAACGTGTAGGTGCTAGGTGTGCCTACGAATAAGCCTGAACTCGTTCTGCTAATAGCGGTTTCCGCAGTAATTGCGCTCCTCTTCCCCCTCCTCGTGTATTACACCTACCCCGCTACTAATGAAAGTGAAGTAGGGTTAGAAAACATTCTAGAGGACATGCTCGTTAAACCTCCTCCATTTCTCGTGGGCTCTATGGGATACTGCATGCATCGTGGCAAGGAGCTCATTAACAGGTTCACGGTTAAAGGATTCAACCACGTAGTTTATGTTCACAGGCTAGATAGAAATGAGCCTGCTCTTTTCGTTCTATTACCACTCTACCGGGAGGAAAATACTGGTAGAGTGGTGACTAGGAACCAGTTAAGACAGTTAATTTCACGGGAAAATGTTGTGGTGCTAGCGGAGGTCTTCGAAACGCACAAAGGTAAAGTGTACGTCATCGTTGAGGCAAGAATTGACGGTGAAGTGTACTATGCGGTAAAGAAATTTAGGTGAATGTCTTGGACGCGTATCAGCTTCTACTAGTTGCCTTGAACGCGGTGTGCTCCGCGCTGTTCTTTTACATCTCGTTCAAGTTCCTCACTCTTTACCTGAGAATTAAGGTGGGGTATGTAGTTTTATTCTCCATGACTTTCGCCATGCTAGCTACGGGGCACGTGGCTTCGTCGCTATCAGTCTTAGTGCCTGAACCGAGGCTTTCATTAACGCTATATACGCTTTCATCGTCCTTAGCCTCAAGCGGGTTCTTCGTGTTACTGTGCTCAATTCTATATGCTAGTAAGGAAAGGGTGTTCGCGCTGGTTCCTCCTCTAATACTAATTGTGTTACCCGACATGGTGGCGTTTATGTTATCCCTACTAGTTACCATCTTGGCGCGTGGAAGGTACTTGAAGGGTTATCTAGCTGTTTTATCCCTAGCATACCTCGTGAGAGGTCTTAGTAGCCTGCTAATACCACTGGGTATTGGAGTGTACATGCTCCTAGCCTCGGAGCTTTCTAAGATGCTCGTAACGCTGCTGTTTGCAGTGTACCACTTGGGCAAGGTCATTAAGGCATGAAGAAACGTAATCGACTGGAACTGGTCCTAGAGATGCTAGAGGTGATTAATGAAGAGGGAGAAATAAACCCCACTAAGCTTTCATTGAAGGTGAACTTGTCTTACGACAGAGTAAAGAGGATTCTTAACGAACTAGCGGAGAAGGGATTGCTGATGACCGTGCCCTCTGATGAACGTAAGGGCTCCGTGGTAATAGCCCTCACACCTAAAGGTGCAAATCTTCTACGGGAACTTCGAAGACTTAAGTCGTTGTTAGAAGATTACGGCCTCCTCTGAGATAAGGGGCCAATAGTGCCCTCTTCATGTAGAATTTGCTCCTATCGCCGGTTCTTTTTACATCTAGAAAAGGGTGATGTGGGGGATCCCTACTGCATAGAGCGCTTGAAGCTGGGTAACCCCTCCCTATAGGTAGGTTAAGAGCCAGCCGGTAAACTAGCACTAGGTAGTAATCGCTGTGAGGCCTCTAAGTCATGGTGGTGCTAACCGCGTGGTGTATAATATGTAGAAAATTATCGCGGCCAGGAGCAAAATACTCATTAGGGAAAGTAAAAAGAGTAGTGCGCGTTCTACTTCGTGCTGTAGCCTCTCTACATGGAGAGATATGGCGTGGAATATATTGCTGATCCTTCTCTCAACCGTAGAAAACCTAGTAGTGGACCCGATTAAGAGAGCTACGATACTTCCTACGAGGGAGTTTACGTAAGTCTCCATGGCCACGGAGCCCTCGAACATAGCGTTAAATACTGCATGTGCTATCCTCACGGGTCTTACGAGGAGGCCGGTTTTCGGGGATGACAGCTTATTGAGGATCTTCGCGACTTCTCCACTGATCCCTACTTTTAGAGGCTTCCACCTAGGTACCCTGGCGAGTCTAGTTTTTGCGATCCTTCCATGCACGTGTTCGGGTATGGAACTAATTCTAGCGAGCCAGGTTTCAATGCCCTGTAATTGGGGAAACCTGACGCGTAATAACCTTGATTCACGCCATGTCACACACTTTAAGCAAGGTAAAACAGCAGTTACTAGTATGACCGGTATGAGCACGTACTTTACTATGGTATCGGGCACTGATAGCCACAAAATACCTGTGGCTACGGAACACCAGCTGAAGAGAACTAGGAAAGCATCCGCCCTACTTCCCACTTTACTACTATAAGTAGATACAAGAACGCAGGACAACACGCAGACGAACACGGCGAGGTAGCCATTCGTAGCCGATGTATAGAACAGTAGAAGTAATATTAGCATTAAAGTAGCTGTATAAAAGACCGTCTTGAGCTTACTCGTGATGATCTTTAGAACTAGGAGAGTTGTAAATACCTTGAACCCGCACTCGACGAGGAGAAATTCGCCGAGAAATGCACCTAGCAGTGCTGTAAAAACCGATACAGCTGTAACTGAGTAGCTTAAAAATACTCCAAACGGCAAGTCTAGAGGCTTGCGGAACACAACAATACGGGGTTCACCGTTCTTCGCGTATTGGGCCTCTCTTTAGGAGGCCGATCGCGAAGAAGAGGATGAATGTGAATAGTGCGAGTGAGGCGAGCAAAACGGGGGTTATTTTCCTTAATAAAATGAACTCAACGTAGTTGGAGTAACTTAACAGTAAGAGTACAAATGTGAGTACGAAGGACACCGACACGGTAGTGAAGACGTATGGTTGCATGGTGAGGGCCTTCGCATTGATCTCGGTAGCCTCTCCACTTCCCGAGTTCATGTGGGCTTTTAGGTAGGTCACATTGTAGATCACGGAAAGGAATACCTTAGTGGATGCGATAAGTAACGCTAGAAAATAGATCCATGATTTTTCAAGGTACTTCGATATAGAACTGAACAGGAAAACTTTTGCAAGAAACCCCACCGATGGAGGAAGCCCAAACATCACTAAGACCGAGAGAATTACCGTTGTGGTCTCGAATGGGCTTATCTTCGCGATGTAACCTAGATTTTTAACGTTACGTTCATGGGTCAGTGTCTCAATGAAGCCCGAGTCAAGGAAGAGCGACGCCTTGTAAACACCGTGTGTAAGCGTGTAAAGCAATGAGGCCTCGAGGAATAAGGCGTCCTTCGAGTACATGTATAGACCCAGTAGCAATACTATTAGCGCCGTATTAGATGTCGTGCTATACGCTAGTAGCCTCTTAATATCCCCCTGTACAATGGCTTGAAGCGCACCATACACGACAGTGAAGCCACCAGAGACGATCATTGCGGTGACTACTACGTCTACATTCAGTGGGTAGTGTGACATCAAGTATAGTGCATATACGCCCATCTTCACCATTAACCCCGATAAGAGAGCTGAAGCAGGTGAAGGCGCAACGGAGTGCGCATCTGGGAGCCAGAAGTGTAATGGAAAAATCGCCGCTTTTGCGAAGAAGCCCATTATCACCATGAAGGAGATTAAGGGGTGTGAAAGCGCCGGTGACAGCGCCTTTAATCCTACTTCAAAGGCCTCGGTAAACCCCGTTAAGGCTAGTATTATGAAAAGGGATATATCTGTAGGTATCATTGAAAACAGTAAGTACTTAACGGCCGCGGAAAGGGCTGGGCCGCTTCTCGCCGTAATGTAGTCGTACGCGATCAAGAAGAACCCTACCAACTCCGTTAGTAACCAGAAAGTTATTAGCTCTATTAAACTCTTCGACGCGAATACCAGGATCATCGAAACCGCGAACAGATCTACTGCTGGGACTAGGTTGAGATTATTGTACTTTAAGCGAGAGTAGTGCACCGTGTAGGTGGTCGTTATGGCCCCTATTATAATGGTTAAAACCAGTAGTAGGTCTGCAAAGGGGTCGGCTAACGTTACGTTTAGCCCTAAAAGAGCATATCCGAAGACTCTAAGCAGGATACCGGTTACAGAGCCCTCTATTCTAGGTATGTGGCCGGTTAATATGATAACTACTGGTAGCGCCTTCCAGTACAGTTCCATCCCGCCAGACCACTCCTAATATTACAACCCAGTACTAATAAACTCTTTGACGCATTCCACCAATCTTACGGCAGTACTTCTAAGAACTTACTCCTATCAAAAACGCTTCTACCGTAGCTTAGCACCAAATCTCTGAACCCGCCTAACGTTAATGCCAGGCCTAGACCTATTGTAGCAATTTGGGTGATAACGACCACGACTACGGGAACGTAGCTTCTACTGCGTTGTCCCCGCGCAAGCGCGATCCCTTCGGGCCGTTTACTGAGAAGAAGCATTATCAGGGTAAAGTAACCTAGTGCGCAGAGACCGGAGGATGCAAGCACCACTACTACTCCTACCGGTATGTTAGCCTTCATGAAGCCCAGTGTAAGAAACGCCTTGCTCCAAAAACCGGGTAGTATGGGAATTACCCCGAAGAGGTTTAGTAGCCCTGTAATGAAACTAGCGTACATTAACAGCCTCATAACCTTGTTTGTAACAATATGGGAAGCGCTTAGTAGCAAGCCGGCACTAAACAGTACGAGCATGTCTCCGAGCGCATTGGTAGCCAGGTGTAGTATGGCGCCCGCAATGCCCTCAGGCACTCCAGTGGTCATTCCTAGCAGAGCCAGACTATACTGCACTATAGAGCTGTAGGCTACCAGGCTCCTTAAATTCCTCTGCCTCATGACCACTGTAGAGGCGAAGACCGTGGAAATGGCGCCTAGGATTAGCATGATAGAGATCATTGAGGCCCTGAAACCCCCCACAATGCTCTCTTCCGTGAAGATGGTGTAGTACAGCCTGATCAGCCCGTACACGCCGAGCATGTCTGCAGCCGCCGAGAATAGGACTACGGCGGGAAGCGGCGCGTATCTATATACTTCCGGTAACCAGAAGTGGTTCGGCATAATGCCCGACTTAAAGAAAAGCACCCAGGTAATCAGCGCCATGGAGATCTTGGTAGTCAGCGTTATGTCACCGTAAATTCCGCTGGAGAATGAGGTAATGGTGTGGGGGCTACAGACCTTCACCCGAACATCAGCCATGTTTAGAGTGCCATATGAGCCGTAAATTATTAAAACGGCAAGAAAGTACGTAGAAGTCATTACCGTTCCGAAAACCCCGTAGATGAAGGCTGCCTTCACCGCTCTTCCCTTCTCGCTGTTAAAGGTGGTTAACGCGTAACTGGCTACAGCTACCAGCTCCACTGACACGTAGAAGTTAAACAAGTCCCCGGTATAGAGGCACCCGTAAACACCCATAGCCAGTAGAAACGCGAGGGAGTGAAAGAGATATAATCTATCTCGGTCAATAATCCAAGTAGAGTACAGGATACATGCGAATAGTACAAACGATGCTAGTAATGCGAGAGTGGAGCTTACCTCGTCGACTATATAGACTACTCCTATTGGTGGTGGGAATCCGCCGAACCTGTATGTAACGGCTCCGTGTTCGTGTACAACTAGGTGTACCCTTAGAGCTAGAAGCGGTAAGAGGGCAGAGCAAAACGTAGCTAGATACGGGTTTATACGTCTCCCCAGCGCAAACCTGTTTAATAGCGGTACCATTATAGCCACGAACAGGCAGATAAAAGGCATGAGCCCGAGCTCGAGGAGCTCTATGATCATTGTTCGAGAACCCTTTTAGCAAGATTCTCGAATTTTCCCACGATGATTTCCTTGGCTTTGGAAGGATCGTCTACCTTCACATTAATCCAGTGCACAATCATGGATTTCTTGTTAACATCTAGGTGCACAGCTATTGTACCGGGGGTATTGGTGATCGTCAACGCCAGTATAGCCATCGCAGTACCCGACTCTATTTCGAGAGGTATCTCCACGAGCCCGGGCCTAATACGTGTCTCAGTGCCTAGAATGATCTTGGCCACCTCCGCGTGTTCCTTGATTTCCGTGATCAGGAAGTGGTAGGAGTATTTGAATAGGTAAATGGCCTTCAAGATGCTTCTAGGCTTAAAAGAGACACCGACGGTCTGCTCCTTGGCTAGAAGTAGCGAAATCGTTACTGAGATGATTAAACCAGTTACGAGGGTGATTGAGCTTATCCGCCCTGTGTACGCCGTATATACTACTAGCAGTGTTAGTGACAATGCTAGTGCACTAGATAACTTCTTCATCTGCACCCTCCTCTGAGCGCAGTATTAAATCCACAGTATTGTAGTGTTCGTAGTACTTGACGACTAAGCTGATCAGAAACACTATGACGGAAAGCCCTATCACTACGGCAGTTATGACGAGTGCCTGGGGGAGGGGGTCTACGCTGGTACTCGTGAAGACTTCTATGTCGCTGGGGCTACTAGGAATGCTGGTTAATATGGGCGGTGAAGGACTAGCACGAGCTGGAGACCTGTAGCCTAAGGCTATCGCTAGTACGTTAATCGAGTCGCTGAATATCACAAGGGCCATGATTTTCTTTATCAGGGAGCGCTTCGCGAAAATACCATAAAGGGCTATTCCAATGTTAACAATAAACGTTATTAGTATAGTCACGAGGGCGAACCCTACTAGATGCTCCACCAGGTCACCTCCTCGAACCTAGCTCGATTAGTAGTAGCATCGCGTATGAAAGCGCTAAAGCAACTGCAAGCGCTTCCAGCAAATTGTAGAAGAAAACGGATCCCGCGAGTGGCGTGTCAATAAACCACGCGGGTAGCGAAAACGTGGAAGCGTCCTTGACCTGGTTCTGCATTATGTAGGCATTACCGGCTTTTAGAGTAACCATTAGCGGTAGTAAGGCGACAGCGATGATCAGCACCAGCATGAGATACCTCGAATACAGTAAAGCCTCTTTCTTCAAGCCCTTCGCATAAATAGCTTTAACGGAGAAGACGGGTATGGAGAGCGCGGCAACGGCAGCCAGCATCACGCCCGCCTGGAATCCCCCTCCAGGTGTTAAGTGGCCGTGAATAGCGGTGGAAAAGGCTATGAGCAAGGTAATTAACACGACCAACTTAGTGGAAAACCCTACTACTGGACCCATGCCGTGATTTCCACCGTTACCCGTGTACCTCCCTCCACCTAGTAGGACCGTAACGCCAGTAATTGAAACCAATAGCACTGCAGTTTCGAAAATAGTGTCTAACCCCCTATAATCCCATATGATCGCAGATACTGCGTTTAAGGAGTAGCTTGTTAAAGTGGTATTCCAGGGGTTGTACGCATTACGGAGAACGATCTCTGCAAGCGCCCTTACACGAATAAGGGGTTGAAACCAAATACCACCTATGTAAAGCGCTGAGCTAAGTGTAAGCATGAGTATACTCAAAGACACCGCGATTAACATGTTTTTCCTTTTCTCAGCGCTGTCCAACTCTCGGCCTCCCCTGCCGTTTCCCTAGTTTACTGAGAACAGTAAAGAACATTGCTGGAACGATTATCGAGGATATCGGTATGTAGGCCAGCACGACATCCGGTGCCATGAACGCGTAATATATTAACGCATAGAACACTCCGAACAGCGCAAGGTATACACACGATACTAAGAGATCGTCCTCCGCTACGATGAGATACGCCGTAATCACGGAAAGCGCAGAGGCTACTAGGACGACGATGAGCGTAAAGATCAATTCTTTCGCCTCCAATCTCCGTCCTCGCTGCCCTTCTTCTCTAAACACCTCCTTGTAGCGGAGTTAACTAGAATGGATGCCTTAACTAACGCGTGTGAACCGGTGGGCGCGGTAATTAGTATTAAGATAGCTACTATGACGCATAGGGTAGCCAAGTATGCCCCCTCCGCACCTCCTTCAGCTATGGAGATCGAAGCTAGACCTATGAGAGGGGTTATCGATCCTCCGACAACCGTCATTGTTACTGCATGAGCCCTGAGGTAAAAAGATGGTAATTTTAAAACACCTATCGCACCTATGATCTCGAAAACCCCTCCCACTACGAGCAGTGATAGACCAAAGTACCTCGCCACCTCTACAAGCACTTCATAGGTCACAGCGTACTTCACCCTTTACTTTCTGCTCTACATACCAGGAAACGTAAATGTCCAGCGCATACGCCCAGAGAGCTATTGGGACCATGCAGACAGCCAGGACGTATCTACCCGTATAGAGCGCTATCATTGCCATGAACACCACTAAGTCGTAGCTTAGGGAGTCAACTGCTATCACCCTGTCAAATACCGTGGGCCCTCTAATTGTTCTAAGTACGAATAGAACTGCGGACGTCATGTATACCACCATCATGACTTCTAAGAGCAGGCTTACTATTGACGTCAATTTAGTGCATCACCTCTCGCAGACTAGGCAGTGCTGGGCACGGTAAATTACTTATTTCGACTAGTTTTCCGTGGAATACTTACACCCCGCCGGGGTAAAAAGCTTGCCGTGTGTAGCGGTGATGGAAAGCACGTCATCCTGGGTTCAACTCTAAGATACTGTACGCGAATGCCAGGATGTCTGCCCCTTCTCTGGCAAGGATCTCAGGGTCCGATCCTATGTGGCCGCTGGCGGTTTCTACTCTCAGGTAATGCTCAACGCCCATGTCCTCGAGCTTTGCAGAGAACTTCAGGGCGTGGCCCGGGTGCACCCTGTCGTCGTTTAAACCCGTGTATATGAGGCACGGCGGGTATCTTACACCTAGTTTTAAGTTGTGATATGGCGATACTTTCAATAAGTATTCCCTGTCCTTGGGGTCGTCGGGATCACCGTATTCGGGAGTCCACAATTTACCTATGTAGAACTTGTGGTACGTCAGCATGTCTAGTAGCGGGTAGCCTATTATAGCACCCTTAATGAGTTCTGGTATCCTTGTGTACATCACTCCGCAGAGCAATCCCCCATTGCTTCTACCGTGGATAACTACTTCATAGCCCTGCTCTCTCAGCCACTTTATAACATATATGAAGTCCCCATACGCATTTTCCCTCTTTTCTCGTCTACCGGCTTCGTGCCATGCACGGCCATATTCACCTCCACCCCTGATGTTCGCCACGAAGTACTCTCCACCGTCCTCGACGAATGCTAACATGTAGTCTAGAAACCTTGGAGTGTGTGAGATCCCGAATCCCCCATAACCGGTTAAAAGCGCCTTATTTGTTCTCTTACAGCAGTTGTAAACGTGGAATACGTGTATTGGTGTCTTATCAAACGACTCTATGAGGAGCTCTTCTACGCATACATCCCCCACAACCTTCTCGTCAACTACGCGTAGTTCACCGCCCCTGATCTCGTACAACCGGTAAGGTATGTTAAAAGAGACGTACCTAAACAGGCAATATTCGCCGAGGCTCTGCAAGTACGTTACATTACCGGGTTTATCAAAGCGCATTTCCTTAACTAGCTTACCGTTTAGGTCGTAAAACCTCAGCGCAGATGATGCTTCAACTAGGTAGTTCGCTATAATGTAATCGCGGTAAATTACCGCGTCTTCGAGAGGATACTTGGAGTCCTCTCTTACGACCTCTTCTACCTCGCCGTTTTCACCTACACTAATGATTCTGCCGAGCCCGTTCCCGTCATAAACGATCAAGACGTACTTCCCGCCAACGTGCTCCACGGGATAGACGGTGGTCTCTCCGGGATCGTGCACCAGTCTCCATGTCGAGGGATCGCGTAGTCTCCCGGCATAAACACTACTCCTGATCCACCCGTAGTGAACTGTGATGAAAACCCTGTCGCTGTAAATGCTCCTCTCCAAGCTGACCATATACCGCGTTGGAAGGCCCTCTCCGAACACTAGTTCCTCCTTACCACCAGCTTCCCTCAAGAAGACCCTCTCAGCCGGTGCCTCGATACCATCGGGTGTTCTACCTTCACGGTAAAACCTAGTGTAGTAGTACTCGTACTTGTTTATCCAGGTAATGTCGTTAATGGATCCCTCAAGCCTGTCGACCTCTTCGCCCGCTTCGACATCTATTAACCTAACGGTAGCTACATCTGTCCCCCGCGAATAGGCGTATGCTAGTAGCCTTCCATCAGTACTCGGCTTAATCCACTGGATGATAACATCATTACCCAGGCTCTTGGAGTCGAGAAGGCGGGTTTTCTCGAAGTTCCTATACAGGTATACTGTGTACCCCTTCCTCTCCCTGAACAACGCGAATATCCCACTATAGCTACCCTGAACGTTCACCAAGACGGGCACTTCGTAGTATTTAAGCACTCTGCCGGACAGCTTACTTGAAAGCTCACAAAACCTGCTTCGAAAAATTGCATTCTTCCTGTTGATGAACTCTAAAACACGTGGATCCCTTAGGTCCTCTAGCCAGTTATATGGGTCATTCAAAGCCAATCCCTGTACCTGGTTAAGGCAATAAGCATTAATGTTTTTAATAGAGTTGCTACCAATTATGCTACCGTAGTGGTGTTCTATGGAGCGAATCAAGGTAGCGTTCATAGGTGCTGGAAGTGCCGTGTGGTCGAGCGGGGTCATTGTGGACCTGCTAATTAAGGACAGTCTACGTAACCTCGATATATGGCTCATGGACATAGACGAAGATAGGCTCGCCACGATCTACGGCTTCGCCAGGAGGTACGTTGAAGAGCTCGGGAGGAGCGATGTGAGAGTCTACAGGACACAGAACCGTGAGGAGGCGGTTAAAGACGCTGATTTCGTAATTAACTCGGCCATGGCAGGTGGCCACTGGTACTATGAACGCATGAGAGAGGTCTCGGAACGTCACGGTTACTACAGGGGCATTAATAGCGTTGAGTGGAACATGGTCTCGGATTACCACACCATTTGGGGCTACTACCAGTTTAAGTTAGTGTTAAATCTGGCTAGAGATGTCGAAGAGCTCGCAGATAACTCGTGGCTAATAAACGTGGCGAACCCGATCTTCGAGCTCTCAACGCTGGTGACGAGGAAAACCAAAGTCAAGTACATAGGACTCTGTCACGGACATCTCGGTTTCTTAAAGGCTGTAAAGGTATTGGGAATAATGCTAGCACGTGAACGGCTTGGTAAGGACATTAATAAGGCATGCGCCGCGGACGCTTACGAATGCTATTTAGCGGTGCTTAATTCAATTAATCTAGGCGAGCTCGAAGTAGAAATGAGTGGTTTCAACCACGTAATATGGCTTACTAAGTTCAAGTACTCCGGGGAAGACGCTTATGGGTACTTCGATGAGTGGACTAGGACGCTCTCCGAGGAATACATAGATACGTGGAGGGCATATACGTACAACCCCTTCGACGTAGACCTGTCACCTGCAGCAATAGACATGTACAGGGAGTTCGGGGTCCTGCCCGTGGGCGACACGGTTAGAGGGGGCACTTGGAAATATCACTGGGATTTAAAGACCAAGCAGTACTGGTACGGCCCTTACGGTGGCCCCGATTCTGAAATTGGCTGGGCGATGTACTTAGCTCACTTAACCATGAAGCTCAGGGAACTGAGAGAGGCCGTTTTAGACGTGACCACGCCGTTAACGAGTAAATACGCGCCAAGGCCCAGCGGCGAGTCCATAGCCGAGATAATTGATGCCATAGTTAACGACAAACCCAAAGAATGTTACCTACTACAGCTACAAATCGCTGGCAAGGTCGTTAGAGTACCAGTGCCGCTCCAGGTAAATATCCCTAACCTCGATGCAGTGCCAGACGTGCCCGGCAACGTCGTAGTTGAAATACCCGTAAGGATCGATGGTAAAGGCGTTCACAGAAAGCCACTAACCCCACTACCGGGGAAAGTCATGAAGAGGGTTATCCTACCTAGAATGATGAGGATGGAATGGGCGCTTTCATCTTTCTTAGAGGGTGGAAGGGATCACCTGGAGAACTGGCTATTATATGATGCAAGAACCAAGAATGCTAAGCAGGTCGAAGACGTCATTGATGCCATATTGAACATGCCAGGAAATGAAGAGATGAAAAAGCATTTTTCATAGGCAGGTTGAATGCCGAGATCGCTACATTGGCATGGCGTTTCAACGACATGCAGTTGCATATGGTACGTGGAGTTTTCGTGCACGCTTCCTATTACCTGTTCCCGGCCGGGTTTTAGGCCTTTTCACATGCCTGCACTTCACTCTTATACACCGCGTCCTGACACATACGACTCGATTTCCTACGTTCGCAACAGTATTTTTAACTTTGTACCATATATGAAACAAATAATGAAAGGTGCGTTATGATTGGAACAAGATAGTGTAGCCCGTCTCGTCAGGGAAGTACTACTGGGCGATCCTTCACTGTATAAATGCCTTGAAATGGGCATCATAAATTACTCTAGAGTAGCTACTAGGTTAAAGCCCGTAGTATCGAAGCTCATTGGCCGCGATGTTTCGGAAGAGTCTATTAAAATGGCCTTAATAAGGCTACGCTCTAGAATGGAGGAGAAGACGTTCTTCCCGAGCAAGGGGGTTTTAAAGATCCTCGCAGAATCCCGCATTGAGGTGCGAACGGGCGTAGTGATAGTCATTGTGGGTGCCGGCCGCTTCCAAGACGCAATGTCAGCTGTTGCGAAGATCTCTTCGAAGGCGAGATTTCTAGCTGTTATGCAGAGCGGTCCCGTTACAACGATAGTCCTTGACGATGAGTCTGCGAGAGAGCTCATAAGAGCTCTAGGAGAAGAGGGCATCATAGAAGTCCAGGAGGATCATGCAGCAATAGTGGTCGTGAGCCCCCCAGAAGTTATGTGGATACCTGGCGTGGTCGCGTACATTACGAGCGTGCTGGCTCAGAACGGAGTTAATATCGTTCACATAGAGTCGTGCTATACCGATACGGTAATAGTTGTTTCTAAGAAAGACCTTTTAAAGGCATTCAACATACTCGTAAAGCACAATGAGTTGGCTAGAGCACTCCTTGAAAAGAGCACTAGGTGAAAAACACGTGTACCGGTGCTCATAGCCTAAGAGGAGCCGTAGGGTTCCCTAAAGTAGTCGAGGAGCAAGCGCTGCGTAGTGGCTCTAACCCATTGACTAGTAGCCCGTAAAACCCGAGTACCCTATTTACTCGCGTTGGAGGGGTAGGTGGTTGGTTCATTATAAAAAGTGCTGAGTTTTAAATTCTCTCGAAGCAGAAGGTTTTCCAGATGTAGCATACACGCTATGCCAGCTTCCTAGCTACTAGTAGCTCTGCTATGAGGACGCCCGTTCCAGCGGCTCCGCGCACTGTGTTGTGACCTAGAACAACGTACTTCACGCCCCCGAGTACCTTGTCCTCTCTAATCCTACCGACAACAATGCTCATGCCGTTTCCCTCGAGCCTGTCGAAGCGGGGTTGCGGCCTATCTACTTCCTTTTTAACTACAATCGGTTTTTCAGGCGCGGTTGGGAGCCCGAGGCCCCTGATCTTGTTTGTTCTAAACGACATCATCGCCTCAGCGACATCCTTGACAGATACACCTTTCTCGAGTTCCACAAAAGTGGCGATGGTGTGGCCTTCTAATACCATCACCCTATGGCAACTGGCCGAGACAGCGAGCTTCGTGCTAGGCACTATACCGTTTCCTGTTAACTCGCCAAGTATCTTAAGACTTTCCATTTCCACCTTCTCTTCTTCGCCCTCGATGTAGGGTATTAAGTTGTCCAGTATTAGAACGGAAGGAATTCCTGTTAACCCTGCCCCAGAGAGCGCTTGCATCGTTGACGCGACTACTCTTTTAACGCCGAACTCGTCAATTAGAGGCTTCAGGGAGAGAGTAAGGATCGACGTTGTGCAGTTTGGTACCTTGGCTATGTAGCCATTCCAACCCCTCCGTGTACGCTGGTACTCCACGACTTCAACGTGGTCGGCGTTTACCTCGGGGTTTAGGAGGGGTATGTCGGGCTCCATCCTCATGGGGCTGGCGTTAGACACGACTATAACACCGCGCTTAGCGAGCTCGATCTCGACTGAATGAGCAACCTCGGGGGGAAGCGCTATGAACGCTATGTCTACTGACTCCTTGACGATAGCATCTGCGTCAAGCGGCGCGAGCTTGTAGTCCATTAACTCACGGGGCATCGGCTTTTCGAGCACCCACTTAACGCTTTCGTAGTAGCTCTTACCAGCGCTTTTCTCGGATCCCGTTAAGAGCACGAGGTCGAACCAGGGGTGCCCAACTAGTAGTGACACGAATCGCTGGCCTACGATGCCGGTGGCTCCAAGTACTGCTACTCTACGCTTCAACTCCATTACCTCCCTCAAGTAGCTTTTTATGTAGATGTATTAGGGTACCCGGCTTTAAGCTGGTTTTCAAGTAAACGAGTAGAGATGGCTTATTCACGTGTACTTCTAAACCGGCAAATTCGATACCTTCTTCAGCTAAGAGCTCTAGCACACTGACTAGAAATCTCGCTCTACACACGCACCTGCCTATAACGGCTAAGTAGGGGCGGTCTCCAAGGTTCCTGTAAACCAGTATCTTGGGCTGTGCCACGTCTTCTCGTAGCTGTTTCACTATTCTAGTACCAAAGCGCTTCAACGAGCCGATGTGCACGGTTGAGCCGTAGAATTCCTTGAGTGGTTCAAAGGTCTTGGGGTTAATTCCCTTAACTCCGTGACATGAGGCCTCCGCGGCCTCATCGTAGTCCATTACGGGCACAATCCGCGCCGAGGAAATCAACCTCGGGTCCGCGGACAGGATGCCATCCACTTCCGTGACGAGGTATACGTCCTCTATTGAGAGTAAGGAGGCTATTGTCGTGGCGGTGTAGTCTGATCCTCCTCTGCCGAGAGTTGTTATTTTCCCGTTACGTGACTTTCCCACAAACCCCTCGATCACGGGTATGGCGGGCTTTTCAACTATCACCGGGTATACCTCCTCTAGGTGCTTTTTTGTGGCATTGTAGTCTACTGTGGCATCTCCGTGGACATCGTTTGTCACGATAAGTTCTCTTGCGTCAAGCCCGTAGGCATTAACGCCTACTATTTCGAGCGCCTCCGCGAACACGTTCTTACTCAGCCTTTCACCATAAGATAGTATCAGGTCTCTTGTAGCGGGCGTGCTAGTTTCGAGGTTCCTGGCAGCCTTCTCTAGGTCTTCGATTTCTTCGTTCACTTTTCTAATGAGGTAACTAGAATTCAGCTCCTTGGCGACTTCAACATACTTGTAGGAAACTTCTTTAATCGCCTCCATATTACCCTCGGAAACGCCTATTAGGAGATCCGTGACGCCCTTCATAGCCGACACAACTACTATGGGCTTTAACCCGTTTTCGAGGAATGCGCGCTTAGTGTACTCGGCTACTGTGATGTAGGACTTCGCGTCTCTGAGTAGCGATCCCCCCACTTTCAGTACGGAGAGCTTGGCCCCGTTCACAGAAGATCACCTGGAGGGTGCGCGTAGATGACCGATAACACGTCGTTTAGAACGGTGTGCGCCGTCTCTGAACCACCTCCACCCTTCCCCACGAGCACTAGGTCGGATACGCTGGTTTTCACCTTAACGCAGTTCAGTGTACCTTCAACCGTAGCCAGCAAGTCCTCTCGGGGCACGCGTAGAACTTTTACAGACGCTTTACCTTTCTCGAAGTCTAGTGAAGCCACGTACTTCAAGACGTAACCGTGTCTAAGCGCCTCGACAACGTCTTTGAGTTTAACCGTGGTAAGGCTCTCTCGTTCGACGTCACTCATTTTCACGGAACGCCCTACGACATGTGATATTATCGTCAACTTGGCAGCCGCGTCTACGCCTTCGATATCTAGTGAGGGATCCGCCTCGGCAACGCCTATGGCTTTTGCCCTGTTTAATGCATCTTCGAAGTCTACTAGGTTTTTGTGCATTTCTGTAAGTATGTAGTTCGTCGTCGCGTTGAGTATTCCTGCAACGCGCTCGATCTCGTGGGTTTTCATGTGGGAAAGCATTTCGATGAAAGGCGTCCCACCCATCACAGTCGCCCCAAATTTCAACGCGGTTTTTCTACTCCTTACAAGGCTCATCAGTTCGCCGTAGTGCAGGGCTATTGGTGCCTTATTGGCGGTAACTACGTGTATCCCGCGGCTTAGAGCACGCAGTATGTTTGACAACCCGGGTTCGCCGGTTTCGTAATTTGACGGCGTTAACTCGACGTGCACATCCGGCTGGGTCACGGAGTATAGCTCCTCCAAGTCTACGTAGTCCCTGGCGTAAGGTTTGAACAAAGGCACGCCAGACCTCGGTAGCTCGCAGAGTTTTAGTAGTTCGTGTTCTTCAAAGCCACCGGCCTTGAAGGCCATGCCCTTGGAGTCTACTACTCCAACTACTCTTAGCATTAATGAGTACTTGTTAGCTAGAGCTCTACCCCTATAAGCTACGATTTTTACCAGCGACCTCCCTACGCTCCCAAACCCGACTACCACTAGCTTAGCTCTTATCATGGCTCTCACCTAGGGGCTTCGCGCCGTCTGGAGATACGGTGGAAACGTAGAGGGAGGCGTCTACGCCCTTGGACTTCAAGAACTCTACTAGTAGTTCGCCGGTTGTCCTGGCCTCTTCGGTGTTTCTGTGCATGAAGAATACTGAGGGGCCGGCGCCCGAGATGTTGAAGCCTAGTGCCCCGTTTCTCAGTGCAAGTTCCTTTAGCTCGCAATAGTACGGTATAAGCTTCGACCTGTGAGGCTCGGCAATGTAGTCTACCGATATGGACTTCCCCAGAAGCTCTATGTTATCCGTGAGTAAGGCGTAGATCAGCCTCGCCAGCGCCGAGGTCTGCCTTACGTGCGTGCTGAGCTCTACGTGCTCGGGTAGTAGGGACCTCGCATACTCTGTCTTCCTCACGCAGCGTAGCCCGGGAATTAGTGGTGCGACGACCGCTACCGGTATCTGCACTCTAGGAGTGTACTTCAAAACCTCTCTAGACTCTGGATCAACGATGACAACTCCTCCGAACAGGCTTGCCGCTACGTTGTCGTAGTGGAGTGAACCCGCAACGTGCAGTTCCCCTATACCGGCCAAATGTAGGAGGTCTTCCTCTCTAATGCTGAGGTTGAATACCCTGGAAAGGGCGTATGCCACAGCTGCAGCCGTTGCACCCGAGCTTCCTAGCCCGCACGCGGGGGGAACACCCTTCACGACGTCAACATACACGTCTACTCCACGTATACCGTACTTAGAGATGAACTCCCTTGTAACCGCGTAGGCAACGTTAAGCTCTCCTGAAGGAACGTTGAAGCCCACGGAGGTGACGTGTATTGCTCCGGGGCCAGGCCTTACCGTTACGCTAACGGTATCGTAAAGCCCACCTATTGCCATAGCTAGTATGTCGAAACCCGGGCCTAAGTTAGCTATTGATGCCGGCGCTCTTACTGTAACGCGTCTTGCCTCTACGCCATGGAATACATCGGGTGCACCTCCATCACCCCGGTATTCAGATGCACATACACGGTTTTGTTTAATCACTTGGAGGCAGGCTTTAAAAATCTTTCTATCATGTAATAGCAGTACATACTCAGTGTACTTGGTGAAGCTCTACTAGGTTACTGGCGCGCCGTCACGGTGCCGTGTCAGCTTTATTAGTTCCTGGTAATGTGTACTCTCCCCGTGGAGTAGTTTGTGCGCACTTGGTGAATGCGCGTGGATATGCGGGATGAAACCATTTACTCTAAAGGTCCGTTATTCGAGGACCCGTACGATTCAGGTGTTTTTCCAATATACACCAGTGTCGTGTACGGTTACATTGACCAGGATTTGGGGTTGGCGAAGCTCGATGATGCTGGTAGGGTCTTAAAGTACGGCAGGGAATCCAACCCGACGGTGAGGTACTTCGAGAAGGTCATCGCCACGATTGAAGGTGCTGAAGACGCGTTGGCGTTTTCTAGCGGTATGGCAGCTATAACAAACACCCTTCTACTACTTATGAAGCCGGGTTTAAAGGTGATTGTACCCTATGAGGTTTACAGCGCCACAGTAAGGTTTCTTGAGGTGCTGAGAGAGAAGGCTGGCGTACGCTACCAGCTCGTGTGGCCCTCAGCCGAGGCCATCCTCGAAGCCGTGGATAGAAGCACTTCAGTAGTGTTTTTAGAAGTGCTCACTAACCCCACCGTTAAGGTCATCGACCTTGAGTCACTGGTGAAGGGTATCGATGAGAGTGTGGTGATCGTAGTAGATAGCACTTTCACTACGCCGATCATGCTGAAGCCCTTGAAGTACGGGGTGACAGCGGTCGTCCACAGCGTTACGAAGTACATTGCGGGGCATAATGACGTAGTGGGAGGCGTTGTTGCCTCGAGTAAGAAGCTTGCATCGGAGCTTTGGGAGTATAGGAGGGTTCTGGGAACTATAATGAGCCCTTTTGAAGCCTACTTGGCGGTTAGAGGGTTGAAGACACTGCATTTGAGGTTTAAGAGGTCATGTGAAAACGCTAGAGCCGTAGCCGAATTCCTCGAAGACCATCCCAAAGTAGAAGAGGTCTATTACCCAGGTTTACAGTCAAGCCCTTACCACGACTTAGCTAAGAAGCTTTTCGGCGGGCAGTATTATGGTGGGGTCCTCAGCTTCAAGGTCAAGGCATCAACGTACCAGGATACAGTAGCCTTCCTATCCAGATTGAAGGTGATCAGGAGGTCCCCGAGCCTGGGCGCCACGGAAACGATGGCCGTACTACCATATAAATCGGTATCAGCATTCATACCGGAAGAGGCCAGGAGAAAGCTCGGCATAACGGAAAACCTAGTTAGACTATCACTAGGGCTAGAAAACCTCGAAGACATATTAGAAGACCTGGCACAAGCCCTCAGCTAGTACCCGTGTAAACGAGGCCTCTACTATACTACCAGGCGGGTGGATCAAGAACTCTGCGGGAATCGGCTAATCAAAGAAAATGACTCATAGCTACTATTATTTAACTGCCGTGAGGGGAGCCGGGATCCCGGCTTAAACACTCTGATCACCACATGTAGTTTGAGGATTCACCAAGATCCTCAAGCCCGCTGATCATTTAATTTAATGCACCTGCAATCTCGCTTGCGTTACCGATCTTTCAGAGTTTATTAAGTACCCCTTCTTCACGTGCTTTATTACTGCACCTCTTCGTTTTAATCTCTCGGCTACATGAATAACTATCTGAACTTTAAAAAGTGCTGTACATAGAGAGTTTTCTTCGCCTTTACAATATGCTTTTTCTCGGGAAATCCTCGATTAAAAGCGGGCCCCGTTGCAATAACGTGATTATATAGTTATGAGCCTCGATATATAAACAGAGGACTATAAGCGTGTTTGTGAGAACTTTCAGGAGGGCGGTTTCGAGTGAGCTACGAGATCTTACGTAGAAGAGCTGAGTCATTCTTGAGGCATGCTATTGATGATTTTGATCGGAGGGACTACGACTTAGTTCTCTTCCACGTAGAGCAGGCTATACAGCTTTACGCAAAGTATTTATTGTATAGAAGGCTGGGGGATTTTCCAAAGACCCACTCGATCGTTGGTCTACTTAAAGATCTTGTGAAGATCTATGGAAGTAAAGAACTTGAGAGCGTTATAGGTTCTCACATAGAGCTACTATACCTTCTAGAGGAGTCATACATTACGTCAAGATATATTCCTAGAGAGTACGATCCCGAGATTGCTACACGGGCTTTAGAACTTGGTAAAAGGCTTTTAGAGGTGTTTAAATGGCTCGAGAAGGCTTCATAGACTTCCTCTACCACAAGTACCTCGCCAGGAAGAGGTGCTTAGAGAGCATTATGACACATATAGGTAAGATCAAAGAGATATGCGTATCTGCGGACTCCACTTGCAGAACCATGCTCTTTGGTAGCTACGTGCGTGGCAAAATGAGGCCTGATAGCGATATTGATGTTCTCCTCGTAACGGAGCTTGCAAGGGACCCGTGGATGAGAGCGAAATTATACAAGAAGATATTCGAGGACCCGGGCTTTGAGTACATCTTCCAGGTACATATTGTAACTCCAGAAGAATATGAGAAATGGTACAAGAAGTTCATAGACGTCTACGTAGAAGTGTAGAACTGACTCCCTCCATTGTACTCTTCTAGTCTTTTCTCATAGATTCCGATGCTGCACTCCCCGCTCCTATGGGATTTAACACCACGCTCGGAAAAGGTGCAGTAGCGATCGCGTTGGGAGCTCTGGGCCTGGGCATAGGATTATACATGTGTATAGGAAGAGACGCGTATAATGGTGAAGGACTGTACTTCCCACTGCTAGTTTTTCTAGATATTTTCCTACATGTTCTAGTATGATTTAAAGGGGGTAGAGGGGAAAAAGTTTAGTAAGCGCATCACCTTAGGAAAAGTAATTGAGACATTATTGTTTAGCTAGAATAAGTAAGACTTGTCATGAAAAGGTCTTATCGATGGCTTTAAGAGGGATTAACACGGCGAGCGCGCGTAACATGGTTAGGCAACTCTTAGCGAGAGAACTCAAGAGAGTATATGAACTCGTCTTGGAGCTACTGAGCTCGAGCTCGTAAACCCCTTTCCCTAGCCTCACCAGGCTTTACTCAGTACTGCATAGAGCTACATGGTACTCAGTACCATTTAGAACATGATGCTACATTGAACTACCTTGATAGCACATTGCGACATCATTGTAACGCGCTACGATTTTCATTTGAGACTTTGAAACCTATGAGACTATGATTTGAGACCTCTTCATTGCGTGTTCGATGATATTTCGGTTAACAGCTATTAAACGAAATGAAAGGATATCATCTTTTTCATCCATCATACGTGGCAAAAATGAAAACAAAATCGAAAAATTACCCAGAATATTAAAAGAAAAATGAACATGTAACAAGCGATCGCTTCAATTGAAGGAGGGATTACCCTACTTCTCCTTCCTTCTTCTAAGCCAGTAGATTGCTCCTGCGATTGCCCAGCTCTAAACCACCGTCTAAATGCGTGTGTAGGCTTCAGAAACTTATACCTAAAAGGAGGCTAAGAAATGCTGAAGGAAATCCTCATTTTTGTCGTTGGAATCCTAAGATGCCCCTGCTGGCTTTAGCTGGACTGTTCTTGCTTGGGGTTTGTATGCTGGCGCCTATAGTTATTCCGGTAGCCTTCACAGTCTTAGGCGTCATCGCCATAATTAGTGGGATGGCTCCGCTAGTTCGGTGAACTTTATAAGCTTTGTGGTGTGTTGTACAAACAATGTTGGAATATGAAAACCTTCTGGATTTGCTAAGATTTTACTAAGAGTTGTTGGTGGACCTTCTTTCACAAAGGTGACCTGTTTAGCAGCAACAGCAGCTATGTTTAAACCTGCAAGCTGAATGTGCGTCGGCAAAAGCCAACCATCCACTTTGGCTGAGCCCTTACCGCTTTGCTCAGCAAAAACCAAGTAGAGGCTTTCATTAGTTGCCAGCGGGAAGGCTTCTGAAGGTAAACTGGTTGGCAGTGCCTTCATAATATCACTTGGAGTGGAGTTCCTGTATGAGGATATATCATCCTCCAGCGTTTCAGGAGCGGCGAATGAAGTCCCTATAAGGGTTATCGACGGAAGTGTTGGTAGAGGTGTTAGCGAAGGCGCAGGCTCAACAATTCCTGAGGCAACCGCAGTACTGCCCTCGTATTGCGAAGAGCCAGCAAAGGTGGCTGTGATGTTCACGTAGATCCCAACTAGTTTGCGGAGCCGTGTAGACAAACGAAGCCTTACCGTTGGCGTCCGTCACACCTACGGATGGATTAATGATCCCAAGAGTAGCCGAGAAGATGATGGTTTTACCAGCCAGGGATACGCCATCCAAAAGCAAGGTGGCTGTAAACGTAAGGCTATCGCCTGAAGTAACTGTGAAGTTTTCTGGAGCGAGAATCGGTTGCGTGGATCGCCTAAGCTGAGCGATCCGGAGGGCACCATTAAACCTAAAGCTAAGGTCAGCATAACTAAGACTGAACCGGGTTTCTCCTCATTCAAACCCCCTCTGTATCACTACTTTACGTACTTCTTAGTATTTTTTGAAAGTAGATGCTTCAAAGATCTCAATAGCGTTAGTGATAGCTGGTTTAATCGTTAGAAGCGCAGGAGGCTATTTCATAACTCAATCTCAGATAGAGTACTACGGTGTGGAAGGTTTATATATGAGTATACCATGTATCCGTATAAATGGCGGTACACATGAAGGGTTTAATCGTTTGCGTTTGTCAAGGCACGTGTCCGTCGTTTCATAAGATGAATGTTTTTGAAGTAATTAACCACTTCAGAAGGAATAAGAAAGTTGACTTCGTAGTGATTCACCCGCAACTCTGCGCAACCGATGGCGATAACTTTTGGAGGGCGTTGCTGAGCGGTAACCGGGACGTTGAGAGGGTTATAGTGGCTGGCTGCGATCCAGTAATGCAGCGGAAGATGTTTGGATGGGTTTTCCGAGAATTAGGTTTCGATGAGTCTAAGTTTAGAGGTGTTGAAATAAGGAACATGAGTACTGAGGAAGCCATCAAGGCTATTGAGGATGCTCTGAGTACGTGAGGTGTTTAGGTTTGACTAGGAACTGGTATCCAGTAATAGACTACGAGAAGTGCAGTGGGTGCTTAACCTGCTATAACTTCTGCCCGCACGGGGTGTTCGATATAGGCGCTGACGGGAAGCCGGTGGTGGTTAAACCGGATAACTGCGTTGAGCTGTGCAGGGGTTGCCAGAAAATCTGCCCCTCATCAGCAATCAAGTATTATGGAGACGAGCAGGAGGAATTCCAGCGCCTTTAATTCTTTCGTAGCCTCTTTAAGCCTGGTTAGATGTGGTAGGTGTATAGATTCCTCAGTCAGATGTGTTTGAGGCGCTCCATCCTGGATGTGGTGTAGAGCTCTCCCGAGCATGAATCCCGCCTTAATTAAATCCATCGCTTCGTGCAACTGTTTTGAGTTTCATATTAATTTACATCACCTGATACTTACTCTTCCGCTATGATTAACGCGTAGACTCTTTTTCCGTGTAGCTGTTTTATCTTATCCTTGTCTTTTCCTAGCGGGCAGAATACTGGTGCTCCATACCTATATCCCATTACACTACACTTTACAAAATAGAACTTGTCAGCCAAACCATCACCCTAAAGTTAATGCTGATAGAAAAGCTTACAGGCTTATCTATACTTTCTAATGCGAGGGAGTTACCCAAAGCTGGAGGAAGAGCTTGTTAAAGTACTCAGAATAAGGCTCTTTCCGAGACAGGTAGCACGCTTAAGGCTTAAAAATTGGCATAAATGAAGGGAAATATTTGTTTAATGTTAAATAAATAAACATTTAAGGCATAACCATTGAGCGTTGAGCTCGATGAAAAACCTAAACCTGAATATGAGGATCAAGCTATGGTTGGCTTTCGCTAAAGCCCATAAAGATAATCCATGGAAGGTATGGGCTAAAGCGAGGGTTCTTGGATTGGATAAAAGGACTATTGAAAAATTCTTCCTCGAGAAGGGCATAAGTGTTCACGATATCGCTAGCAAGGGATTTTTAAAAGTCCTTGAGGAGCATCCCGAAATTCTGAAAGATTACTGAGGCTCATAGTAATGTTGTAAGCATAATGGGTTATCTTAAGGTCCGACCTTTTCTTCTCGTCCTCACTACAAGGATTATGCCTACGATTATCAGGAAGAGGCCAGAGATCATACCGTACTGCAAGTATACTGGTGTCACCTCAACAGCTTGCATGGCGTAGTAAGCGGATTCGCTTGAATTGTAAACCTGCCTCATGAAGGTGGCAGCCCTTGGGATCCGCCTAATATAGTCAGCGAGCCATCCTAGTCCAATCCAGGGTAGCGCGTCTGCTATTTGGGTTGCATACGGCGACAAGGCGTCCAAAGCATCTATCGCACTCCGATAATCTGGAGAGTGTGTGATATTGTATACCCGTTCAACCTCACCTCTCCATTCCATGATTTGGCTATAATACTGACCTAAGGCTGCTGAAGCTCCAAGGCTGACTAGGAGTAGACAAAGCCCGAATCCCACGAAGAATCCTCCAGTTGTAGAAGTCATTCAACCACCTCCGCTTATTAAGAATAAGAAGCTGGGCTTATTTCCAAGTAAAAGTTATGCTGAAGCTCGGCGTAAAACATCTAACTACTCACTAGTCTCTACTGGGTGAGGAATAGCCGGTCTACCAGCGCCAGCACTAGAAGGCTACTCAGTAGACCTAACCGGTGGCTACTTATCAAGAGAGCTGGGATTAGACAAGCACACAGCATCTGCATACATGCTCACAGCAAAATACCTAGGATTAAACCTGAAATCCCTTAAAGTAACCCAGATAACCAGAAAAACCAAAAACTAAACAACATGCAGGCAGTCTTTAGGATAAGCAAATGCGGTTTAGGTTTTGTGTTGCTGGATTAGCTTAAGTACTATGCTGTAAACCTTTGACGCGTAGTTAAGTGCTTCTTCCGCGTCGAATCTATCATAGAGCTCGTCAGGTGGAATGCCGCTTTCCTCATCTCCATACATAGAGGGTTCTCTTTCTCTGCGTAGCTTCCTTGATATGCGCGCTAATATGGGTATCTCAACTTGAAACCATTCGGGGAACCTCTGCGCTTCTCTTCTGAGAACAGGTCCTACATCATGCCATTTCGGCACCTCAACACCAACTAATCTTAGCGCTGCTTTAAGAAGTAGTTCAACCGACTCTTGACACTGCCTAATTACGTACGGATAGTTGCCTCCTTCAAGTGCTTCCTTTGCGTGCCGGATTCTCTCCTCAGCCTGCTTTAAGTAGGATTGCGCCATAGATACGTTGTTCACAGTTCTATTACCTCACCAAATTTGTAGTCTCTCTTAAGTCTCCAATACCATTTTCTACCACATCTTACTCTCTCTGCTCCAAGCTCTTTAAGTTTCTCTCTGAGGTTGTTCAAGATGTTTGTAAAGAAGTTCTCTTTATCATACAGTACCACAGCATCTTCAACCATGTCTAGATAAACCGGCGATACTTTCTTCGCCTCGTTAACACTTTTTATAATAGGCGAAAAATCAACACTATACCCTTGGGACCTAAGTCTCTCGACCTCCTCCTCAACGCCTTCTTCTACCCACATAAACAGCTCCTGCCTCTTCAACCTGCTCTTAGGGGGGTTCTCCAAAACTATAAGAACGTCTATATCGCTCTCCTTACCAGCTTCGCACCTAGCAACAGAGCCGTACACGACAAATGAGATAAGCTCGCTACCAAATCTCTCTATAGCTACATCGAGAAGTCTACGAAGTAGAAGGGCGTAGGGTTCGCAAAGCTTCTTGGACATTCCGATAACCACCCTGTTTAAAGGCTATTTTTCGAATAATATAAGACTTGCTAACCACATTTAGCCATAGATGATCCTTAGATTATTTGCTCCAGTAGAGGTCTGGCATTCAGGGGCTGTAAAGATGATGGATCCTTCTGCGAAACCGATTAGTCGGCGATAAAGATGTTAGAGGCCGCAGAACGGTTTAGTTTAATAGCTATCCAGGTTATTAAACATTGAGTAGCTTAAGCGGCGGTAAATATGGTTTCTCGATTTAGGGATTGGTTGAAGCAGTCAGAGAGAAACGCCATGTCAGCTTTAGCTAATTACCGTGAAGGCATATTTGAAGAAGCATGCTTTGAGTCTCACCAAGCTGCCGAGAAGGCTATTAAAGCCCTTCTAAACTACCTTCACAAAGAGAGGAGAGGTCACTCGCTACTGTTCCTCCTATCTGAAGCACTAGTTGAGGTTCCAGAAGAGATTAAGCAGTGTGTTCTATACCTAGACAAGCACTACATTCCATCAAGGTACCCAGACGTCTATGATGAAGGGACTCCATCAGATTACTACACGAAGGAAGATGCGGAAAGGTGTCTTTCGTGCATGAGTAAGATAATTGATTGGGTGAAGTCTACTGTTAAGTGAGTTAAGTAACCTAGTAGAAAGCTATAGGAGCAAGTTAAAGCTGAGACTAGTAGTGTTGTTTGGGTCTAGAGCGCGAGGAGACTACACAGACTGGAGCGATATAGACGTCCTCGTAGTTGCTGACGACCTCCCCAGAGACCCGAGAGACTGCTTCGCAGTACTTCGCGACATCGGCTTCGCGAGAGTACATCCAATCGGCTTTAACACAGAAAGCTTTCTTAAAAAGCTTAGAGAAGGTAGCACTTTCATTATCGAGATACTAGAAGAAGGAAAGATACTGTTCGAAGACACAGATTTTCTGAAGGAGGTGATGAACATCTATAAGGAAGTGAGGAGCAGGTATGCTAGGCAGGGGAGAACGTGGACTATGATCTCCCCTACTTAAACCTCCTGGAAGCTATATTCTATCGAGCGGCTTCGAGAACAAGCTCTTAGCGCGTAAACACCTTGGTGCTCGGCGAGTCAGCCTCTAAAACCACGCTAATGGCCTTCAGTGGGGCTTAAAGCAGTGGTGGAGCGGTAGTCTTTGCAAGCAGAGCTCAACCTCCCGATGTACCTCCAGACGTCAATATGTGAGAACTGGCTAGCGTATCCGTGGGTAAAACTACTGTACTCTAAGTCTGCGGATTGCATTCTGGTGGGTTTAGTTCTACTGGTGTTACTAGAGTCTTTTGCTGTAGCGCTCAGTCATGGTTACTCTATGGCCGTAGCCGCAGTGGGTATATCGAGTTGCTTGAAGCTTGATAAGCCAGGGCTTGCTTCTGGCTCCGCCCAGGTGCCAGCACCATGCGGGGTAGGAGTAGTGCGCCCGGTCTCGGGTGCAGAGCCGAACCCGGCGAGAGCCTGGAATGTAGCCCTAAACCTCCCCGGAACCCCCGTACTTTAGGGCGGGGAGGAGGTCAGAGTGGAGATTTCAAGATCTAGCTCTTTTCTCAACTTTAAAACCGATCTAGTCGGTGAAGAGTTGAAGAGTGGTTTATCCAGTTGTGATAGGTAAAACTGTTATCATGTATGTTTGTCGTTCTACTTCTAGCTGGCCTTCAAGCTAGCTTAGCCCTTAGCTTTGCGTTAGGGGAATGGACTCTACCATCAACTTTCAAGACTATCTTTGGCGTTGCAACAAACACGTTGCTCTCCCTTATTCCAAAGCTTGCCTCCTAGCCTCCTCAACGATAAGCTCGGGAAGGTTTGTTGCGAATCGATATCTTTCATCACCTCTTTGCGCCAGTCTACGTAAACCCCTCCTAACTGGCAAGCTCAAGCGGGAAGCGCTTACCAAAACGCTAATCACTCTGGTGGATTGCTTCATCTACAAGGCGGTAAGAGTGGTGTGTGTTTTAAAACAGTTGTAGGTTCTCGTAGTGTATTGGAACGGCTTCGACGAATACGTGTTCTTCTACTGTTAGTCATTAAATGAACTACATTGATATGCAAAGACCTCGTGTGTTTGAATTAGCGCTGGGAGTGGGTAGTAAGCTTAAGAAAGGAATACTAAGTCATTAGTATTAGGCATGTGAGGTGTATACTGTTGACCAAACGAGATGAAGTAAATAGTCTCTTAGAGAGATCTAGGCGTTTCTACGAGTCTGCCCTCTTTCAGATCGAGAAGGGGTTTTATGACTTAGCGATGTTTAGTTTCGAGCAAAGCCTCCAATTGCTCTTGAAGGCGGCTCTACTCTCTCTGGGCGTAGACTATCCGAGAACGCACAGCATTAGAAGGCTACTCGAACTGGTGCACGAGCTTACGGGTGACGAAGACGTTAAAGAGCTGTGGGTGGAGCATAGCGTAGAACTAGCTTTACTCGAAGACGCCTACATAACCTCAAGGTACGTGCCGAGAGATTTCAGAGCCGAAGAAGTGGTGAGGGTCAGAGAAGTAGTGGATAAGGTGTTCAGGGTTGTCAGAGAGGCTCTTAGTGAAGTTAGCTAAGCATAGAGCTGAAGTCTTTAGAAACCTCGAGCACTACCTTAAGGTAATCGTGGAGGTAATCAAGGAACTGGATGAAAAAGCCGAAGTCTACCTCTTCGGTAGCGTTGCTGAGGGTACGTACACGCTGTCGAGCGATATAGACATACTAGTAGTCACGGATCAATCACCGGAGAAGGTACTAGTGAAACTGTGGGAGAAAGGAATAAAGGACCCTTTCGAAGTACACGTGGTAAAGAAGGATATGCTAAGCCTGTATAAACAGAGATCAAAACTGGTAAAAGTAGAATAGTTCAGCTCTACCATTGGTTCTCGAAAGCAAATTCACCTGGAGCCCCTGTATCTCTAGCTCCTCGAAGATGTTCCTAGGATATACACGCTGGGTTCTCTTAATTTTCTCGAATCCCATCTCACTCTTTCTCCTTGCAAGTCTCTTCCGATTTTCCCATACTTCGTTGAACTACCTGTCTTCGCAACAAGGGCCATTGTTGTCCTGCTCACGACGAAGGTAGTCATGAAAAGGTAGTTACGTCACTTCGTTATCAATTGTTCGTAGGACTTTAGCGGCTGATCTGTTTTCTCAACGAGGTAAGATTCCCCAGTTAACACGGATTCATCCGTGAGCAGATCTTTCGCACTTATGACTCTGGCGTCCGCAGGCACTATGTCACCTGCTGAGAGAAGTACAGCATCTCCTGGAACAATCCCCTCGATCTTTATCTCATTCTTGACTCTATCTCTCAGGGCTGTGGTCTTTCTGGCCACCCTTTGTCTGAGCATTTCAGCCTCTCTTTCAGCTTTATGTTCTTGATAGAAATCTACGATTATGCTGAACAATACTATGGTGTATATGATGACCATATCTGTCATGTCTGCGAGAAAGCCAGAAATTAGACCAGTAATAAGGAGGATTACTACTAGCGGGTTTTTGAAATGAAATAGAAAATCAACTATAATGGTTCTCCTTTTCTCGTAGGGAGCTCGTTATAGCTAAAAAGCTCGAGGCATCTTTTCGCCTCCTCAGAGGTAAGCCCATTTAACGGTGACTTCAAACGTAAAAGAAGCTTTTCAACGGACAAAATTAGTATTTCCTCAGTACTTGGTAGAACCTGATCTGGGTTTCACTTATACTCGAGTTACCCCTATTATTCATCAATGTTTTCCACGCGTTAGACACCTTATCACAACAACCCACAAGAAAAGAAAATGAAGTAAATTAAGTGTTTTGCTTTATCCAAGCTCCTGTTCTCCAATCTCCTTGTCCAGCAGGTCCTGTGCTTATTTCAAAAACATTTGACTCCTTTAATGTACAATTAATTCCATTCGATGAGAGCGGTGATCTATGGATGAAATATTACCCTGAATATACTGGGAGAACGGTGAGCTGCTCGAAAGGAGACCTCTTTGTGGCGAAAATAGACTCCGTGTAAACACCACATAGAGTTCACTTTGTTTAAACCCTTATGTAACCTCCTCAATAGTGTAAAATTTACATTTCTCCTGATGTCGTAGAAGAATAGCTTTTCTACTCCTTTGTAGATAGGGTCTCGAAAGATCGTGTGAATAGTATGCGTTATGAAAACTTCATGTATAGTTAAAGGCTTTGAATACAGCGATCTTAGCTGCATCTGTAACTAGAAATGTAGCTACAATATAGGTTAACGCTAATGCTATAATATTTAAAGGTAACGCTGGTATTATTATCCCTTTCCATATGAGGATCGTTGCTATCGCGCCGTCTACTGTTATAGCTAATAACACGTACTTACCTGGTCTTGAACTCCAAAATGGCCCTGTCTCCCTAAAGTTCAATATGTTCAAAAGCCCGGCGAGGAGAAGTATGTAGAAGATGAAGCTCTGCATTTGCGGATATGGTAAATTTACGAGTTTTGCTATGTATAGTGCCGTAAATAGCTCCACGAGTTTTACGATACCAAGAATAGTCGATATTATTGTTAGTTTTCTTATATTCCATTTCTCTGGTTTTTTACTTGGTTTTACTACGTCAACGCTTATAGATAGCGTTAGGAAGTCGTAGAGAAACAACATTAGTATCATATGAGTAGGTGTTAATATTGGAAGCCCGAGAATTAGTGTCGATAATGCTACGAAGTACACTATGCTGAATGTCTTAACAATCTTATTCATAGCCCAAACAACTATTTTCCTATAGGCGGTTCTCCCGAGACTTATAATATCGACGATTACTTTCAATCCAGGAGATAAGAGCACTACCGAAGCCGCTGATTTAGCTACATCTGTAGCTCCGCTGACAGCTATACCGAGTTCAGCTTTCTTAAGCGCAGGTGCATCATTAACACCATCACCTGTCATACCAACTACATGCCCTTTCCTCTGCAAGGCTTCTACAATTTTGTATTTATCTTCAGGAGTGACTTCTGCGAAAACATCGATATCTTCAATGATCCTGTCCAGCTGATCTTTCGAGATCTCTCTTAAGCTTACAGCTTTATCTCCAATACCGACTTTTCTCGCTATAGCCTTAGCTACGTGTATGTTATCCCCCGTAATCATCTTTGGATTTACACCTAGATCCTTCATGATTTTTATAAAGTGCTGAGAGTCTTTACGGGGTTTATCGTAGAGTCCTAGTAAACCAATAATCTTAACATCACTTTGTTGAGTCTCTAATGCGACTGCTAATGGTCTAAAACCTTCATCACCAAGCGCTTTTACAACTCTTTCAATACTTTCTTTATCACTGTTACTTGCTAGTTGAAGAAGTGCTTGGGGTGCTCCTTCCTTATTTTTCTATTTCCTAACTGAATAATTGCTTCACTTCTCTTTGTTTCCGGCATGAACGGCTTAAACTCTAGAATTTTAGCGATACCTACATCAATACTCATCTCCCTGGCTTTCTGTCTTATAGCGTTATCTATGGGGTCTTTTGTAACTTCTTCGGATACTAGAGCAGCGTATAGAACAATATCTTTCTCGTTATACTCACTACTCAATGGTATTACTTTACTTACCGCTATTCTGTTCTCAGTTATTGTGCCTGTTTTATCTAAGCATATAATATTCATCATGGAAGCCGCTTCTACTGCTTCAAGTCTTCTAGCAATTATGCCATTTTTAGCGAGCTCAACACTTCCAAGAGCAAGGGTTATCGTAGTCATAGCTGGTAAAGCTATGGGTATTGAGGCTAGTAGTAGTGTTAAAGTGAAAGGTAGAATATCCAGTACGCTAAGCCCTACTAGGATAAGTTTGACTAAAACTAGAATTATGAAGAAAGAGTCCATGAATAGAAGCCACTTGGTTATACTATTAGTAATCTTTTCTATTAAAAGCCTAGGCTTCGCTATTTGAACTAATTCTACTGTTCTGCCGAAACGGGTTCTAACACCTGTTGCAGTTATTTTAACTAAGGCTTCGCCTCTAACAACAGTAGTTCCAGCGTAAACGGTGTCGTTAACGTTTTTCTCAACCGGTATAGACTCCCCTGTTAACGCTGACTCATCGACAACTACAGAGCCCTCCATGATAACACCATCAGCGGGTACTATATCGCCCATGGAGATCTTCACGATATCATCTGGAACAATGTCTTCAGCGATAACGTCGATCCATCTACCATCTCTCAAAGCCTTCACGGCTACCTTCAATTTTGATTTAAGCATCTCAACGGCTTTACCGGCCCTATACTCATGGAAGATGCCGATAACAGAGTTTACGAGAAGCAGTGAAACCATAATAGCGAAATCGACGTATTTCCCCAAGATAAAAGAGATCAAAGCTGCTATTTCTATAGTATATGGTGTTAACCCTGTAAATTTCTTTAAGAAAATTAACACTATGTTCTCTTTCCTCTCAGGTACTTTGTTAGGACCGTAAGTTTTAAGCCTCACGAGGACCTCTTCACTCGTTAAACCTTTATACATACTTATTCTACTCACCTTTTCATTGCTGATGCCTAGATATATCATTGGTACACGACTTTAACATGACTTTAATATGTGTATCTAATTACTGCATCGATCACCTAGCATGCAATAATGCAGGGTAACCCATTGTAAGTACGGAGAGCCGGAGTAAAGCAATTAGCTTTTAAATGGGGAGCTTCGAGATTATGAAGACGCTCTTCCCCTAAATTAAGCTATTGGTGTGAGTAGAGAATCAGGGACTTTGGTTTTAACCTAGAGAGATATTCACTATTTTCAAAAAATCTTGTGAGACTTCATAGCTAGTAGGATAGCTATCAGATAGAGCAAGAGTACGCTTCTACCAGAGCTGTTGGCTTTGATCTACACCTTAACAGTGCCTATAGAGGTGAGTGATGTTGCTGGTGCGTTGAAACGCAGCAGGGGTCTCCCACGGGTGAATTTCCGGGATTCGGCGAGTCCGGGAACGCTGGAGCGATCTTTAATCAAGTGGAGTAAAGGGTTGCGGGCCCGCCGGGATTTGAACCCGGGTCCTCCGGCTCCGGAGGCCGGCGCCCTATCCTGGCTAGGCGACGGGCCCTAAGTGCCTGGCTACATGGTAAGAAATTACTTAGAGGAGTATTAATAACTCCACTAGTAATGGCGTGGTAGACGAGTTCGTGTAGAGTGGTGGAGGGTTGGGTACCGCCTCCTAATGCTATTCCAGGAGGGGCTGGGCGGATTTCGCGTCCTCGCTTTAAGCTAAATTAACCGTGCCAGCTTATATGTACTTGTATGTATGTATATGTACCGGCAATAACGGTACATTTATAATGAAGAAGTACATTAGGGTTATGGTGGGTGGACATGGGTTCCACCCAGGTAGTGAAGGAGTATAGGGCAGCTGTGTTCTACGAATATAAACAACCGTTTAGGATCGAGGTAGTGAGGGCTCCTAAAATAAGCGGTGAAGAGGTCCTGGTCAAGACGGCTGGTTGCGGCCTCTGCCACTCGGACCTCCACATATGGCTTGGAGAACTACCGGGAATACCCAAGGTAAAGCCCTGTGTTCTAGGTCACGAGCCCTCCGGCATTGTAGTAGATAGGGGAGACGCCGTTCCAGACTATATCAAGATCGGATTGCCCGTGCTAGTCCAGGGAGCGTACTACGTAGAAGAGGACATCTATACCTTAAGGGGTGAAAACGTTCTAGCCACTAAGGCATCACCTATGTGGGATGGGTCTTTGGGCCTTCACGGTGGTTGCTACTCCGAGTACTTCCTAGTACCTAGCTACAGGTACCTGGTACCGGCTGAAGGACTTGAAGACCTCGTAGCGGCATCTTCACTGACTGATGCTGGCTTAACGCCTTACAGGGCTGTCAAGAAGGCCGTGGAGGCTACCAGGCACTTCACTGAACCAGACGACTTCGTAGTGGTGGTAGGTGTTGGGGGTTTAGGGACCTTCGGAGCACAGTACGTTAACGTACTAACACCGCACCTGAACCTGGTGGTAGTAGACGTTAAAGAAGAGGCCTTAGAGTTTGCCCACAAGGTAGTCCCCAAAATACACACATCAATTAACGCTAAGAAGGAAAACCCCGTTGAAGCCGTGAGGAAGGCTACGGGCGGGAGGAAGGTAGTAGCGGTAGTTGACTTCGTGGGTGCAGAGACCACCGTATCGACGTACGTGAATGTACTCGCCCCAAACGGAGCATACGTGCTAGTAGGCCTCGGTGGGATTAAGGGCTCATTCTCAATACCTGACCTCGTACTAAGAGAGTGGATAATTATGGGTAGCTACTGGGGCTCCGTAGCAGATCTCAGGGAAGTCGTTCAATTGGCCAAGAAAAACCTCATAAAGTACAAGGAAATGGTAACCAAGCGGTGGAAACTAGACGAGATAAACGAAGCATTCGAAACCATGCATAGGGGAAAGTACGTAGGCAGGATGGTAATAGCCCCGTAGAAGTGCCCGGAGCACACAAGACATTTTTCTCTTCTCTCACCTTCACACTCTTGGCATGCATTAACGGCGGGAAGTGTTGAGTAGTATCCTTGCAGGAGAACTCCTAAAATCTCGTTATTAGCGTGAAAGGCGCTGCACGCCGAGGTAACGATTAGTACTGGTCTCGGTAACGTTCAAAGCGGTCTATACGCATGGTTACATGTAATTACGGGCAGAGCAAGTATAATAACGGCTTGTATTTAAACTCAAGCGTGGTGCAGGGACCACTATTTATGGAGTCGGAAACTAGGAAGATTATGAGAATAGGCCCTCGTTCCAGTGCGGTTGTCCTGCCATCCAAGTGGATCAGGGAGCTGGGGCTGAAGCACGGAGACAGGGTTAAGCTGTTTTACAGCGGCGCGAAGATCATAATCACCCCTCTCAAGGAGGACGAGCTGGCAAGGGGTCAGATCATGATCGAGGGCGCTAATACCGTCGCATCCGCGAAACTGAAAGCCGCGTTCCTGGAGGGCATAACAAACATTAAGTTGAAGGCGAGCTACGACGAGGCCATCAAGCTGTTGCAGTCATTGAAGGAGGAACTACCCTCGATGGTGTTCATAGCAAGCCCGGAAGGCCAGTACCACACAGTGGTGTTCCCGGATATTGGCATAGACCATGCCTCCCTGCTCGTCAAGCTTTGCGAGCTGTTCAAGAAAATGATGAGGCGTGAAGGGGAGCTCCATGACCTGGCCATGGACTTCAATTACACTCAGTTACTCCTCGTTAGGTCTCTTAAGATGAAACTGTACGAGGAGGCAATAGACGTAGCTGACGCCCTTGACGTAGTCCTCTTCGCGAAGATCCTGGGAGAGCTTGCGAGCAGTGTGCTCGAGAGGGGCAGTAACCTAGATGAGGAAGTAATAGATGCGTTGGCCATCCTGGTAGAGCAGTACTACGCGAAGGACCTAGACCATGCCGTGAGAATAGCCAGTAGCACGCTGATCAAGCTGGATAGGATGCCCCCTGAAATACAACACTACGCTTCAACCATAGCGGAGCTCATATTCAGAAAGTGCATTAGAGATCGCGCATGCAGGTGCAAGCACTTCTTTCCCAAGGTCTAATTTCTACCTCATTAAGGGCTTAAAGCGTTTAATAGGGAAAATTTCAATAAAACGAGTACGAGTAGTCATTAGCTCACCTCGCACTAGCCATAACCGGCTTACCCGCACGCTCTACCACGCCATACTTAACGTTCAAGCTCATAGTAGGTGGTACGCCTTGAACGCGGACGTGGTTTCCGGGTTAAAGGGCGCCTACAGGGGGTTCACATTTTCAGTGTTGTTTTCAGTAACGGGATTAGTACTCGAACTAGTAGTATTCGCGGTGTGGGGTAGCATAATACTGCTAACCGATATCGTGCACTGGGCGGTGGACACGGTCTTCGAAGTGTTTGCCTTAGTAGCGGTCTACTACGCCATACGGGTTAGGAAGAGCTTTCCTTGGGGCGTGCTCGTGCTTGAAAGCGCAGTGATGTTGCTCTCCATAACGATCGCGCTTGGCATCTACGTGGTATCCTTCGCGAACTACCTAGTGATAGAGTACTCCGCGAGCTCCATAACCACAGTGAACTCGTTACCGGCCGTTGGCACGGCTATCGGCGGAGTCTTCACACTGCTGGCATTCCTGGTGCAGAAGAGAAACTACGAGAGGTACGGCCTCGAAGTCCTCAAAGTGGACTACGTCCATGCACTCCTAGACCTAGTGGCTTCGGCCGTGTCAACGCTCGGCATAGCCGTTGTCGCCTACACCCATAGCGCTAACCTGGAAATACTATTTGTGTTCATCTTAATGATGTTCATAGTGCACAGCCTCGTCGAGGTGCTGAAGGACGTCGCAAAGACTGTTACAGGGGCAAATGTGGATCACGGGCTAAGCATGAAGTTGTACAAGAAGCTAGTCGAGGAGTGCCATGACGTGGTCGTAAACGACGTTGCTGCTAGGAAGATAGGTTCGTTTTACGTAGTAGAGGCCAAGATAGGCGTAAAACCGAGTACGAGGATCTCCACCGTACACAGGATTAGAAAGAAAGTGGTCAAGATCATACAAGCAGAGTCCCAGCTCATATACCACGTCGACGTTAAAATATACCCCTTATTTCCGAAGAGTAGGAAGAAAGCCAAGCACTAACCACGCAGTTCTTGCGAGAAACCGGTAGGGTAAGGGGGTAGCGTGCTAGTTGATAGAGGCGTATAGCGCTATCGGCTACGACTAGTATGAGAACGGCACTAGCATGCCGTGGCGGCAAAGGCACTCACGCTTGAGCTTACCCCGCGAGGCCGGTCTACGAGTACACCGGTTAGCGCCGTATCCCGGTGCACTGTGCTTTTCAGCCGCATTCGCTATAATTTAGTATAGGTGTGGTTTTGCAATGATTAGTAGTCTAGCAAGAGTATCGACGGGTATAAGTACCCTGGACGAGGCCCTGGAGGGAGGGGTACCTAAGGGAAGCTGGGTTGCCGTAACCGGTGAACCGGGTACAGGTAAGTCCATCGTGTGCATGCACTTCGCGTGGGCTGGCCTCCTCGCAGGCGACCCCGTCGTGTACGTAACCACCGAGGCGGAGTTCCGTGATATAGTGAGGCAGGCGAAGATGTTCAACATGGACTTCGAGTCGTATAGAGTGCACGACATATCGAGCAGGCAGGAGCTCACCGAGACCCCGGACATAGTGGTAGTGGACATCTTCGGATTGCTTAAAATAGCAAGGCAGATAACCGAGCAAGCACAACAGGAAGCAGAGACGACTAAAAAGAGGCGTTACGCTGCACTGGACATTCAGACGCTCATTGCGGCCATACATGAGGCCTACAGGGTACTCGGCGCTCTGAGAGACGAAAAAGCGAAGTCCCCATACAAGCACGTTAGGTTAATAGTAGATTCTCTAAGCGCGTTCTGGGCCGATAAGCCGGCGATGGCCAGGAAGTACAGTTATGACCTGAAAATAGCTACCCACAGAGAAAACGTTACTGCTTACCTGGTATCCCAGTACGCGATGACGACTAGGTCTACCTTCGGCTTTGGCTTAGAACACATAGCTGATGGCGTCTTCCACCTCTGGATGGAAGACGTCGAGTCTACCAGGGAAGTGAGGCGATACATGATCATCAAGAAGATGAGGGTGACCAACCACAAGAAGACAGCATTCAAGCTGGACATTGTACCGGGCAAAGGCGTAGTGCTCTCAGAGCTCAAGTAACTTCACAAAACGCGGTCATATTGACCGGTGAGGGCATAACGCTGAGCTTGGGTAGAAGCTCATACCTTCTGATCCTCTTAAGGGTGGCTGTCAGCGGCTTCGCGTTCAGCACCACAGTTGTAGCTATTGCTGCTAGTGCAAACTACCTGCCCTACTTCTTAACCCAGTACTCCTTGACGAGATGCTCGTCAATCCCATAAACGACACTTACCATCCCTTTAAGCCACCTGTTCACGGGCGGGAACTCGTACCTCCCCGTGGCAGGCGCCAAGGTCGGTCTAGCCGTGTAGCACCCTACGCCCTTTACTCTTTTCAACTCCTTTTCAGTCTCCACTACTGGGGCCATTTCAACGTATTCTAGGACTTTTCGAAGCCTTTTAGTACTTCTACCGGGTTTGGTGGCTCCATCACTTCCACTTCTCTACCCTCCACTACTACCCTCTCGTCGTAGTTCTTTACAATGCCATGGAGCATTTTCCAGCCCCGCTTAAAGCTAGCCTCCGAGTAGATCCTGTGCCTGTCGTCGTGGCTGACTACCGCTAGGCTGACAGCGTCCCGGGATAAGTACACGTAGAATTAGTTGTTCCAAATCCGGTAGCAACGATTCCCGCGAGCTTGTAGTCCACGCCCATCTCCTTAAAAGCCCCTTCATCGCATAGTTGAAGTATCATATAAATTCACTAGAGTACGCCGTTATAGCGTTCTAGTGATGGAGAGGGCGCGGAGCCAGGTTCAAAGTACTTCTAGTTCTCTATACACGCTAGCGCGAGACAGCATTCCAGTTAATAGGTACTAACGCTCCCGACCTCAATAATTTGAGAGGGCGGTGAGCTACCTGAAGGTAACCGAAGTAAGCTCAGCGATACTTGTGGCGTGAAGGTTGCTTGTACGCTAAGCGGGAGGACTCACGCTTAGAACACCTACGCGTACTGGCGTTACATCCGTTTCGCTAGGTATAAAATACTGTTACCTTGCTAGTACCTTTTAAACTGTACAATGGCAGGTTGTAGTGCATGAAAGTCGTATTAGCGTATTCGGGAGGGTTGGACACATCCGCGATACTAGTCTTGTTGAGGAGGAAGTATGGTGCAGAGGTGATCACAGTGACCGTTGACGTCGGCCAGGAGGGGGAATTAAAGGGAGTCGAGGAAAGGGCGTACAAGCTCGGGTCCGCTAAACACTACACAATAGACGCGAAAAAAGAGTTCGTCGAGAACTACGCGTTCAAGGCCGTGAAGGCCAATGCCCTTTATGAAGGCAAGTATCCTCTGGGAACAGCACTTGCAAGACCCCTCATAGCCGAGAAAGTCGCAGAAATAGCCGTAAAGGAGGGCGCAAATGCCGTAGCTCACGGGTGTACAGGTAAAGGCAATGACCAGGTCAGGTTTGACTTATCGCTGAAAGCGCTACTAAAACCCGATATGAAGATCATCGCGCCGGTGAGAGAGTTTAAGCTCACGAGAAAAGATAGCATTAAAATTCTACTGGAGAACGGATTCGATGTTCCAGTAACGCACAAGAAGTACAGCATTGACGAAAACCTGTGGTCTAGGAGCATAGAAGGGGGAGAACTAGACGACCCATACGCTGAGCCCCCGGAATACGTATTCGAGTGGACCGTGTCGCCAGAGAAATCTCCCAACGAACCTCTATACTTGACCATAGAATTCGATAAGGGCATTCCCACGAAGATCAACGGAGAGAAGGTAAGCCCCGTGGAAATGGTCACGTACCTGAACAAGGCGATCGGTAGCCGCGGGTTCGGTAGAATAGACCTCATCGAGAGCCGGGTTGTGGGGTTGAAGAGTAGAGAGGTGTACGAGGCCCCCGCTGCGCTGGCTTTGATCGAGGCCCACGAAGACCTCGAAAGAATGGTCTTAACGCCTAGAGAACTTCGATTTAAGCGAATGGTTGATGGGATGTGGTGTGACCTGGTCTACCAGGGACTGTGGATCGATCCGATGAGGAGTCATCTAGAGAAGGTTATAGACTCCATGAACCGCTACGTGTCGGGAGAAGTGAGGGTTAAGGTGCTTAAAGGCTCCCTAATAGTCGTAGGGAGGAAAAGTGACTACTCGCTATACTCGAGAGAACTGATAGACTATGATACGGGATGGTATCCAAGCAACGAGGAGGCCCGGGGCTTCATAAATATTCACGGGCTTTACGCCTTGACGGCGCTGAGTGTCAGAGGTCTTAGCCGCAATGAGGAAGTATAAGTTCTTCGTAGGTGGAGAATCGAAGGAAGTCACAGACAGGTACGTGTCTAGTCTCGACTTCGACAAAGTCCTAGCCAAGTATGTAGCCATGGTCATGCTCGCTCACGTTAAGGAACTAGCTAAAAAGGGAGTGGTAGGAGTAGAGCCGGCCAAGCGCGTGGCAAAGGAGCTAGTGGACATTGCCAGGAGCAATGGTGAAAAGCTTTATAGCTGGGTGAAGAGCAAGGGCGAGATGTACGAAGACGTGTTTGAGGCTCTCGAAGCGTACCTTCACGACGCGGTGGGTCCCGAGGCGGGACGCATAGCTATAGGTAGAAGCAGAAACGACCACGTTGCAGCCGCCTTGAGGCTTGCGCTAAGAGACAAGTTGCTCGAAATACTGGTAAAGCTCTTAGAGCTCAGGGGTATATTAGTCGGCAAGGCACTAGAGTATAGGGGCGTTCTTTTCCCCTTCTTCACTCATGGGCAGGTAGCTCAGTGTGGTAACGCCTCAATATATTTTCTCTCATATGAAAAGGCCTTTGCCGATATATGTGCGCTAATGACCCAGGGCTTGAACCTGCTAAACCAAAACCCCCTTGGCTCCGGAGCGGCTGCTGGAACCATCGTTAAACTTAACACAGGTGAACTTTCAAAGAACCTGTGCTTCTCTCCTGAGCCCCTGCCTCCCTATTACGCCACGGGCTCGAGGCTTTTCCTCCTCTATATGGCGTCCTTACTGGCCATGGTAATGGCCGAGGTCGGCAGGTTCGCGGAAGATTCGATGCTACTCACGACCACGATCCAGCGAGGGGTTAGGATACCGAGAAACCACATATCGACTAGTAGCATAATGCCCCATAAAAGAAACCTCGTAACCCTAGAAATCGCCCGTGCCAAGGCATCTAAAGTCATAGGTGTGTTAACGTCTCTACTTGCAGCGTATAAATCCGTACCCTACGGCTACAATCTCGATTTCCAGGAAATGAACATCTACTTCTTTGAAGCCTTGAACGATGTCACGAACACCCTCGATGTAGTCAAGGACTTCGTTGGCGGATTAGAACTGGATGAGGAGGGAATAAAGGCCTCCCTCATCGATAAGCCTTGTTGGAGTAGCGACTTAATAGAGTACATAGCTATCGATACGGGCATACCGGTAAGGGAGCTTTACATGGAACTAGCCAGGGTGCTCCAGGTAAGTATGACGGAGCATGCCGAGCAGCTGGAGGAATTCCTCGCTAAGTACGGCGTTGACTGGGTAAATGCATGGATGTTGTACAAGCTAAAGCCCGTAGAAGAGGTGCTGGGGGAAATGATAGACAGTGCAGAGAGGCGGTTACAGGACGACTTGGAGATGGTTAAACACCTAAGCAGTAATCTAAGTCAATGTAGTAGAGTGCTTGTAGAGGGCGCGTCGGATTTTTAGGGGACACGTGTGTAAGGCCTTCACGGCGTTCAGTGCATGGAGAAAGGCTCGCGATTTAGGGGTAGAATAGTCAAAACGAGGTTTCAACCTCCAGCTATCCTGGAAAATCGTGGAACACCTCTCAGTAGGAAGCCCTTCAGGCCCCACCCTCTAGGCGCGTTAAAGCATCTAAGTAGCTAGTTGGAGGCCCAGCAGGCTCTAGAGGCGTGTTCAAGGTAACTGGTAACACTATTTAGTGTCCGCGCTGTCAATTAATACGTGGGACCAGGTGCACCCCAGTACAACTGGCCCGTGGTGTCCACGTTTGAGCATAGGCTTTTGTTATGAGACTAGTAGTAGTGGGCTATTAATGAAAGGCATTAGCAAGGTCGTTGACTGTCCCGTGGAAGGCCTAGCTGTAAGCGGCGTTAATGAATTGCGCGACCTCATTTCTAGAGTTATAGCACGTGTTCTGAGCTTTCAGGGAATACATTATTACGACATTGTTTTCGAATCCAGCGAGCCGATAGGCTATACCCATAGCTTACACAAATTCAGGTTATTCATCAACGGTAGGCAGTACATTGGCATTAGAGCGGTTGTCAGGGGTAAAAAGCTCATTAGAATTCTCTTCACGATACCTATCGGGACGGATGTTGAGATTAAAAGCCGCGTTGGAAAGTACGATCCCGTAATCGAGAAGCTGGGTAAAGGTACGTGTGGAGGCGGTGAAGGCATTCCCCCCGGCCAAGTTTACATCGACATTCCAGTGGTTTACGCGATCTTGGGTGTTCCGCGAGTAGACGTCTCGAAGTGGACTTTGAGGGTGGAAGGTGAAGTGGGAAATGCCGTAGAGCTTTCCTTACTCGACCTCTACAAGCTCGGTGTAGTAGACGTCGAAACCGATTTCCACTGCGTGACTGGTTGGAGTGTAAAGTCTGTTAAGTTCGCAGGCGTACCACTGGCCAGGATAGCGGAATTAGTTGTACCGAAAGAAGGCGTTAACTGGGTCTACGTGGAAGGGGCTGATGGTTACTCGACAGTGTTTCCGTATATCGAGGTTTACGCATCGGATGCGATCGTCGCACTGGAGATGAACGGTAAGCCCCTTGACGTGCTACACGGGTACCCAGCAAGGCTCGTCATACCTCACCTCTACGGCTGGAAAAGCGCTAAGTGGATTACTAGAATGGTGTTCACGAGAGACTATAGTGAAGGTTACTGGGAGGCTTTGGGCTATCACCCCCGAGGAATGGTCCAGCTCGAGGAGAGGTTTAAGACGCGGTAGTCCCCCAAGAGCTGATCAGTACGAGTTTATTTGCTCTCAACACCTTACTGTTTTCACGGGTTGACTCGCCATGGATTACGTAAACCTCGGTTGGAGCGATGTGAAGATCTCTAGAGTCGGCTTAGGTACGTGGCAATTTAGTGAGTCCTGGGGTGTTGTAAACTACGAGGTTGCCAAGGCCGTTATAGCCAAGGCGGCTGAGCTCGGTATGAACCTTATAGATACAGCAATGGTTTACGGTAGAGGGCTGAGCGAGGAGTTCATTGGAAGGGCCCTCAGAGACCTCGGCTTGAAGAGGGACGAGCTAGTGATAGCAACTAAAATACCGGGAGAGTTCTTAAACCCCGACGATGTTTTCCGGGCTGTTGATAGGTCTCTCAAGAGGCTCGGTGTCAATTCCATAGACTTGTTGCAGCTACATTGGCCACCATGCTGGCACAACTACCCCACGGCATCTTACGCTAGGGCACTGGAACGCCTAGTTGCCGTGGGTAAAGTCAGTTATATCGGGGTAAGTAACTACCCGGTTGTGCTGGTCGAAGAGCTGAGATCGTACTTCTCATTCACGGACATCGTTAGCATGCAGTACAGGTTTAACTTGCTAGAACGCTGGGCGGAAGCGGAGCTGATACCGTACGCGGAGGCGAATGACTTAACGTTCATGGCGTGGAGCCCGCTAGCTAAGGGCGCTCTAACGGGCAAGTACGTGCCCGAGAACCCACCACAGTTTACCGACCTAAGGAGTGGAGACGCAGTTTTCCACCCAGAGAACTTTAAGAAGGCCGGAAACCTCATTAACGCCCTTAAACAACTCGCAGAGAAATACGGTAAAACCCCTGCACAGGTTGCCCTAAACTGGCTACTAAAATTTAGCCCCACGGTAGTACCGATACCAGGTGCCAAGGACCCGAGACAGGTTGAGGAAAACGCCGGTGCAGCGGGCTGGGAGCTGTCGTACGAAGACTGGAGACTATTGGATGAAGTGAGTAAATCCATTAAGATAACTTACGTAACATGGTAAAAGGAGCTATTTTTAACCCCTAGCAACCCCACTACTTAGAGGAAAATGCAGTTTAAAGGGCGGTGTGTCAACTGGTTGTAGGAGGTAACAGATTCCTGAGGATTTGAATTGCTCGCACCTATTTCTTCCTCTTCCTAATAAATACTACCACGGCAGCTACTATCACGGCCACGAGTATTCCGGCTACTAGCGAGTTTAATGGAGATTCACGAGGGCCCAGTGTTTCCGGGGGCTTAGTAGCCTCCGTTAATGGAGTGGTGTGTGGTGATGGCTTTACCGTAATTAACGACGTTAAAGGCGTCGGCGCCGTTGTCAGCGTAGTCTCCTCAAGTACGGCGTGGAACGTTAAGAACACTAACCCGTAGCCAACTATTTCCACCATCCCTTCGGACTCATTCACGTACACTTTCACGTTACCCACCTGCTCGGATGCCATCGAGTAGTTACCAGTTACTCTAACCACAATCTTTACTTGAGCCCCCAGCTCCTCTAGTGAGTTGGTATCAACGAGCGTGCTGTACGATAAAACGCCGTGTTCTTCGAAGACGCTCCTGGCGCTTAGCAGTAGCGAGACCATACCACTACCGCATCCCAGCAACTCCACATAACCAGCTTCGTTGTAGTCCACGCCGTCTACTAGTAGATCTCCCTTTACGGTGTAGTTTAATAGCCTAAACTCCGCGCTTTCACCAATAATCGCTACTGGGATCGTTACGAATTCGCAGCCTGTAATGTTTATTGTGGAATCTACTACGATCAAGCCCTCGTCTTCGACCGGGTCGTAAACCACATAGTAATTAAGACTCGGTAGGGAGCTCGCAGATGCCTGGATCGGTGGGATCACCAGTATTAACAGTACCAGCGCTGACAATAGATCAATGCAGCACCTCCCCGTACACGATCCCCCCTTTGAAATGCATCGGAAACAGTAATGGATGGCGCTGTCTAATAAGCATTTTCAAGATCCCGTAGTGCTGGATCGGGTCTATATTAGGGATGTGGTGAATACCTACTTGTGTGCTGGGCTTGAGAGCTTATGGGCACCGGGCTTTCGCCGCGGAGGAAGTGGATTGCGAGCGAGAAAATAGCTTTAGGGGTTCTCGAGGAACTTGGGTACAGGGTTCTCGAGGTGGGTAAGAAAATAGAGCTGGGGGGTGTAGAGGTCGGGGAGATCGACGTAATAGTGGCCGACAGCGCTGGTGAGCTGTACGCGGTCGAGGTCAAGGCCGGTAAAATAGATGTAAGCGGTATAAGGCAAGCCTACGTCAATGCACTGCTCGTGGGGACTAGGCCCATGGTCGTGTGTAAGGGGTTTGCGGACGACGCCGCGAAGGAGCTTGCCGAAAGGCTTGGCGTGAGGGTAATTCAACTCTCCGACGTCTTCCTCGTAGAGAGCGAAGAGATATACACCATTGTTAGAGAAGTCATTGAGGAAACTCTCACAGATTACCTCGAAGTCTTCTATGGCTACAGCCCACAGCTAAAACCGGAGCATTTCGAAATACTGAATGCTATTTACACGTCTACAACAGTAGACGAGGCCGCGGGGAAGCTAGGTGTAGATGTATCGGTATTCGCCAAGAGAATAGAGGAGCTGAAAAAGCAGAACATCGTACCCAGGTGGGCCAGTAAGTACAATACCGTTAAGCGCGTGGCGCAAATACTGTTACACAGGCAGAGCATTACCAGCGCGCTCGAAGAAAGCAGAAAGCTTGTCGAAGTGGTTAGAGCGCTCGAAGACCAGTTTAAAGCTCTTCAGGGTACGCTACACTCGTTAAACCAGCAAATACAAAAGTTAACGGCTTTAATTACGAAGCTGGAGGCAAAGACACAGCAAGGCAATGCGAGGAGCACTGTGGAGTAGTGCCCTCTAATTCTTTATAAAGCCTATAACTCGGAGCGCTTAAAAACCCACACCTGTATATAACAGCGGTGTAATATTGAACTAGGTGATAGGGTTGGAAAATACAGCGAAATGTTGATTCGTAAAGTAGAAGATAGCGGGGTTGACTGGGTCCACTTTCAATTCACAGACCTCTCAGGCTACCTGAGGCATATAACAATGCCAGCAAAGATCCTCTCCAACGGTATTGCTGTAAAGTTAGATGGTAGCAGTGTTAAGGGATTCACGGGCGTAGAAGAAAGTGACCTAGTCCTGAGGCCCGTGCCCGAGACGTTTGCCAAGGTACCATGGCAGAACCGGGCGGGCAGACTTATATGCGCTGTCTACCTTGGCGGTGAAAGGTTTAGTAGAGATCCTAGGTACACAGCGGAAAAACTAGACAAGCTACTTGCCGACACGGGTTTAAGGCTCTTCGTTTCAGCTGAACTAGAATACTTCCTGTTCGACAAGGTTACGGTGGTCCTTGACGCCTGGAAACAGAGCTTAGAGTTCACGAGTTCTGAAGCTCATTGGAGTTGCACTGCCCCATTCAATAGGCTTAAAGAGGGATATTACGCACCATACCCCAAGGACAGGTTCGAAGACTTCAAAATAGAAGTTGCTGAGATGCTTGAAAAGATTTTTGGCGTGGTCATCGAGGCAATACACCACGAAGTGGCGGGTTCCTCGCAACACGAAGTGATATTTCGAGGTGGTTCCGCGACATACTTGGGGGACTCCGTTCAGACCGTGAAGTACGTCATTAAAGCATTAGCACATAAAAAAGGATATGTCGCATCCTTCATGCCTAAGCCCATACACGGGGATAACGGTTGCGGAATGCATGTACATGTAAGTCTGTGGCATGGTGAAAGAAACATTTTTTACGACCCTAGTGACACATACCGTTTAAGTCAAGAAGCAAGGTATTTTATTGGTGGTTTACTCGAGCACGCCAGAGCACTGGCCGCGCTCACCAACCCCACCGTTAATAGTTATAAGAGACTCGTACCCGGTTATGAAGCGCCAGTATACTTAGTGTGGGGTAAGGGTAATAGGAGCGCAGCTATAAGAATACCGGGTTACGCGGTGACTGAAAACTCTACGAGAATAGAGTATAGGCCGCCAGACCCAGGCGCGAACCCCTACATAGCTGTCCCGGCAATCGTGCTCGCAGGGCTAGATGGAGTTAAGAAGAAAATAGACCCAGGAGACCCCGTAGAAGAAAACGTTTACAAAATGCCAAAGAGTAAGAGAAAAGAGCTAGGTATACGGGAACTGCCACGGAGCCTTGACGAGGCATTAGATGAGCTTGAATGCGATAATGAGTGGCTTAAACCGGTATTCGTAGATGAACTATTGGAAGCGTACATAGAGCTGAAGAGAGAAGAATCGAGGAGAGTATCGTCTTACCCAACCCCCTCCGAAGTCTTTTACTACATAGACGTATGAGGCAGCGTGCGGAGATCCCGCAATCATATTCTATATAACACTTTTATTACCTTATTACTGTAATAGAATTTGACTATTCTAAACTAATTCTAAAGGATTTATAGGCTATTAAACTAGTAGAAGCGTGTCCGGAGGCGTGTACATTTGCATACCACAGAGTGGAGTTCTAAGAAGAGGGCTGCATATGCCGAGGGCGTAGTATCGACAGTAGTAAACACCATCTTCTTCTTCGTGAAATACTACTTAGGTACATTGTACAACTCCATAGCAGTTACGGCAGACGCTTTCCACACGCTCTCGGACTCTCTTACCTCCATGGTGCTAATCATTGGCTATAGAATAGCCGATAAGCCGCCGGACGGGGAGCACCCATTTGGACATGGGCGTGCAGAGCTCATAAGCGGAGTAATCATAGGCGTACTACTCGGCGTAGTGGCGTACAATTTCATGACGGCGAGCTATGAAAAACTAGTGTCGGGTATCCCTCTCGAGTACTCAGACTTGCTTGTAATAGCACTCGTAGCCTTCACACTCGCCAAAGCCGGCCTGACAATGTGGGCATATAGGCTCGGTACTAGCCGCGAAAGCCGCCCCATCGTAGCCGATGCGTGGCACCACGCAAGCGACTCCGCCGCCACGGGTCTACTAGCGCTATCGATATACCTTGGTAAAAACTATTGGTGGCTTGACGGGGTCCTTGGCATCGCTATATCGGTATTAATCTTCGTGACAGCTGGTAAGGTAATTTATGATGCTTCAAGCGAGCTGTTAGGTAAAGCTCCGAGCAGAGTAGAGCTGGACAAACTTGCAGAAGTTATCCGTAAAGCGCATCCTCTTGCTGAGAGGGTTCACCACGTCCACTTCCACAGGTATGGAAATCACGTAGAGGTCACATTACACATGAACTTACCAGGTAACATGACGCTAAAAGAGGCACATGACATAGCCACATCGGTTGAAAAAGCTATTAAAAAGAAACTGGGCTACGAGGCAACGGTGCACGTAGAGCCGGGCGAACACGTGGATTAGACCGGGCTACCATAACCCACGGTACTTTATAGCCTCTGCTACGATACGGGCTTGGTGGTGGTAATCTGTGCAGAGAAAAAAGCAACTGGTAGTTCCCGTAATTACTGCGAGGAGCCGCGGTCGCCTGAGAGCTACCCTGAGAGAATTGGTGTACGCCGCTACAAGCGTGCTAGCGCTCTCCTTAAGTGCCCGGATCAAGGTAATAGCCCCATTCACTCCTGTGCCCTTCACTCTCCAGACAATGGCCCTCCACTACCTGTTGTTTATGCACGGTGCACGGGCGTGGAGGTACATAGCTACATATATCTTGCTGGGTTTAGCAGGGCTACCCGTTTTCGCATATGGCGGAGGCTTAGCATATGTGCTGTCACCGACATTTGGGTACATCGCCGGCTTCGTGGTGGGAACATTAATAGCTGGTAAACTACTACCGGAAGGGACACTATCGGCCAGGCGAGGGCTACTCGCAGGCTCAGCTCAATTAATGACCATATATGCCTTAGGCGCTTCATGGCTTGCAACGTGGTATGTGCTCGTAAGGGGTATTAGCCCCTTACAGGCGTTCTTAACAGCCGTAGTGACTGGAATAATGCCCTTTGTATTGTGGGATGCCGTGAAGCTGTGCCTAGCTATACCGCTCTCGCGGTTAACAGTAGCAGCCTACTATGCGCTCTTAAGGAGGCTTCGAAGTAGCTCGTTGTTAAGACAACACTAGCAACACATGTGCGAGCAGCGACTACAACATAGTGGGCTTCCCTGCGAAATCGGCGACAACTAGGGCTGGATCGCCTAGCTAAGTGGTTTAATAAGGTGAACGGCGTTTAAAGTTATATTGTATGGTGGGTGGTTCGCGTGAGTGGAGAAACCTCATTACCTCCTTCGATAGACCTCCACGAGGATATTTCCGCCTACTACCTCTACCACGGTGGTGGTCTGCCACTTGGTGATTTTGGCGAAGACCTACCTCGACGAGAGGCAGACTTACCAAAGTACCGCAAAGGCAACGTGCGTGTGGTATTCGCCGCGGTTTTTCCAGGCATTGAGAGTTTTAGCCCGGAAGAATCCAGAAAACTCATGGAGCTGTACGGTAAGTGGCTACCGGCAACGAAGTACCGCATACCTCAAGGTGTTGTATGGGAGCACTTTACAGTGTACTATAAGATGAGCGAAGTTTATGGCGTTAAAATAGCTGAAAGCGTCGAGGACATTGAAAGATGTCTAGCTGGAGAGGGGTTGTGCTTTGTACTGCACCTCGAAGGCGCGGAAGCCGTAGACGACCCCTACGACCTGACACTATTTAAGAAACTCGGATTGAGAAGCCTTGGGTTAACATGGAACTACATGAACAAATACGCCACTGGCTGTGCCGTTGGTAAAGACGTAGGGTTGACCACCGATGGCGAAGAGCTCGTAAAGATGGCAAACAAGTTGGGAATCATCATAGACCTCGCGCATGCGAGCAAGAAAACGATGATTGACGTACTGAACACGACGAAGAAGCCCGTTATAATAAGCCACGCGAACGTCCGCAAAATAGTTAACAAGCCCCGTAACGTCGACGACGAGGTTTTAGAGCTATTGTACAGGAATAGGGGGGTACTGGGGATCTCCGCAATAGGTAGCCTGGTATCCACTAAGCCCAGGCCAACGATAGATGACCTCGTAGAGCACTTCTCGTATGTCGGAGAGACATTCGGCACCGACATACTGGCGATCGGGACAGACTTTCTCGGGCTACTGGGTTTGCCGGCACCGGAGGGCTTTGAAAGCATAGATAAGCTACCGGCACTCTACCAAAAGCTCTCGGAGAAGGGCTTCACGGAGAGGGACCTATCCAAAATAGCATACGAAAATGTAGTAAGGGTCTTGAAGCAAAACCTGTAATGGCCAAGTCATTTCAGGACGTTTTAAACACGTTGCTTTCTACTCCTAATACTCTTTTCCGTGCAGGAGTTTTTACTAATTAGCCTACGGCATCAGGGGGGCTGTACTTGTCTAAACTTCTCGCTTGCAGGCTCTCCACCTATACCCCAGTTCTCCTTTGGCACCTCGACTACCACCACTTCAACGGCATTTCTCGGTATGCCTAGTTTTTCGAATATCTCCGTGATTCCACTGATGATCTTCTTCTTGGCGTCTTCTGAAATACCACTCCACATGTAGACCACTACTATGGGCACTCACATCACCGATGTTGTTACATTGTTTGAAGCGGTAATTAACGTTGTGACAGCGGATGCGAGCTGCTCGAAGGGTCTGGTGGTTCGGTTACGTTTAATTATTCCGGGTGATTTAAATTTAAACAAAGCACGGGGTATGCTCCATGGTTACCGGTAGGCGTGTTTTAAAAGGCATTCACCTAGTCCGCGGAAGGGTATCCAACATTTACATTGTTGAGTATGGAGGTGGCCTCATAGTAGTCGATGCCGGGATGAATGGCGACTCCGATGTTTTAGTGGAGTACATCAAGGACATGAACAGGAGCCTTAACGACGTGGAGTACATAATCGTAACTCACGCTCACAGAGATCACGTGGGCGGGCTTTACCCGTTAAAGGGCAAGACAAAGGCGCTGGTAGTAGCACATAGAGCTGAAGTACCGGCGATTGAAGGTGCCACCGGCATCAAGGCCGATTTAGTGGTGGAGGAGGGGGCCCTTATAGGCCCTCTCAGGGTTGTGCATACTCCCGGTCACACACCAGGCAGTATCTGTCTTTACGATGCCGAAACAAAGTCTTTGTTTGTCGGTGACCTAGTGTACGAGGAGCGCGGCGAGCTTAACGAAATACCACACCAGTATTCTCATGATCCCTACAAGAACAGAATCGCAATAGCGTCTCTATTAGATCTAGCTTTTGAAAACGTTATGCCGAGTCACGGAGAGCCGGTACTCGGCGTTGGCAAGGAAGCGCTGAGAAGGCTTGTAAAGAAACTGCTACTTGAAGTAGCTTAATGGCGTGTCTGAAGAGGCGGCGACAAGTAATGCACCACCCGCTACATTAAATAGGGAGGTGAAGCCTGTTTGAAAAACATAGCGTTGTTTTTCGACTACGATGGCGTGCTGGCCCCAATAACGCCGAGCCCCCTAAGTAGTGGTGTTTACCCAGAGCTGATATCGGTTATTAAAAGTCTTCAAAACGAGGGCTTTAAAGTAGCTGTTATAAGTGGAAGGGATTGCCCATTCCTCTACGAAAAGGTACCGGGTTTAGATGGCTATGCATGTGTATTTGGGCTAGAAGTGCACGGAGGAGGCTACGTTGTCCTGGACGAAGAGGTGTACAGAGGGGTTAAGCCGAGGGCAATCGAGGATCTCGCATCTAAGGTTAAGACCATTCTAGGCGATAGAGTAGGAGCCATCTTCGGCAGGACGCTAACTGGTGTCCCGTTGGGTATGAGTGTTTACTGGTTTAAGGATGCGGGAAAACCAGCCAACCTCGAAGTGTTCATTAGTGAAGCACTTGCTAGAGGTTTAGTGGTTTACGACATCGCGGAGTGGGGTAACTTCGCAGAATACGTTGACGTGCACGTGGCTAGGAGAAGTAAGCGCGAAGCAGTTAGGGTATTAAAAGCTCTCTTAGAGGTTGACACGGTAGTATATTTCGGCGATACTGCCAGCGATATACCCGCTTTCGCGGAAGCAGATGTTAGTGTACTCATTAGACACGAGTTCAACAAGGACCTGAACATCGAAGTAGATTACGTCATAGAGGTCGGGAGATTACCGAGCTGGGTGAAGGAGATGAAATTCGGTAAGAACTTGAACTAGTAGCGGCCAGCTATGCACGTTGATTGCTTAGTTAACAGGCTTTAAGCGCACTAGGCTTTATAGCATCTTTACGTACTTTTAGACATGGAGCACGGTGTCTCGTTGAAAGTGAAGCTCGCTGAAACAATCACCGCTACGCTCGTACTGCTATTACTTATGCCTACTCTGAGCGCTACTAAAGGCGTGGTTTTCGAGGAGCTGTGGGCTCAGTTAGATAGGGAAAGCTACTCTGCCTACGTACACTGCACGGCAATATCCAGTGAGGTGCTCTACGTGGTCGGTAACAAGACGGTACCTGAAGGTAAGAGTGTGGGTTTCAAACACTACCTGAGGGTTGAAATGAGGGAGAGAGGCACTGGGATTTTACTTGGCTACTGGGAAGAAGAGGCCCGAGTTACCAGTTCGAGGTGCATATTACGCGGAAGCACGTTGTACGTTGCCGGCGTATTCCAGCGCCCAGACCTCACCAGGAGTGTGGGGTTCTTAATGGCCTTGAGCTCGAACCTCACGCTGTTGAAGAAAGCACTGTTCGACTATGGTGTTGAAAGCGGTGTATTAGCCGTGGAGGCTGACGGTGAAAGGGTATACGTAACCACGTACGTACGTACCGGTAACAACGTGGAGTACCGGCTCGAAGTAGTAGACCCTGCCGAGCTGGAAGTGGTTAAAGGCGTCAATCTACCTCATGAAGGCAACGCCGTAAGGCTGAACCCTGTTACCAGGCATTTGTGGGTACTAGGATATAACAGGACCACCTTGTTTAACGAGGACCTTAACACCTTAATTGCTTTTAATGTTGGAGGGCTTACCGTGGATTTCAGTGAAGGGGGTTACGCGTACATAGTTAGAAGCGATAGTTTAGCTAAGGTTAGTCCCGAGGGTTTGGTGATCAAAGAGGCCCCGAAGCGTGAAGGGCCCGGTAAGCTCCTAGATATCTGCTACATGGATGGATACATCTTCGCGGTCAATCGGGTGCAGAAATACCCGGTGACGGGCTACCATTACTACTACGTCGAGGCATATAGTGGAGACCTAGAATTAGCGGGGTCCTCGCCATTGCGTAGCGCGAGGGGAACCGAGGTGTATCTAGAACCCGGAGAATTAGCGTGCAGTGGAGGTGTCCTCTACTTTGCAGGCTGGTACCAGTATGCTCAGTTCACGGGCTGGGCAATACTCGCACTAAAGCCCGTGGAGTTCGAGAACCTTACAAGCACGTTTACAGCCAGCCCCGAGGCCCCGACAACCAAGCCACCCGTCACAACCAGCTATACCGAGTTGACTACGCAGCAACCCCGAATTACCCTCACGCCTCAAGCTAGTCAAGTTGGTAGACCAGCCAGGACGCCAAGGTACTGGTGGGTGGGGTTGGCGGTAACGCTAATAGTGTTCACGATCATAGTGGGTCCTTCACTACTCAGCCGCAGAAGAGCGGGGAGCCGTGTAGCGGTCAGTTAAAAAAACTGTATTAGAATGGCAAAATTCACCTAGCTTTAGGCTAGCCGATGTGCCTGATGACTGTATGGGGTACTCATTTCTTTGCGTAAAGCCAGCAGTAAACGCAGTGACTATTTCCTATCATAGCCAATGGTGGCTCAGATCTCTTACATATGTCCATTGCATGTGGGCATCTCGGGTGAAATCTACAACCAGGTGGCGGATTAATTGGTGACGGTGGTTCTCCTTGTATTAGCATTTTCTTCCTGCTTCTAGTAATGTTGGGGTCCGGTACCGGGACGGCTGCTAGTAGGAACTGCGTGTACGGGTGTTGCGGGCTTTCGAAAACGGTGTCTGCAGGCCCCAGCTCCACTACTTTACCAAGATACATTACAGCCATTCTATTGCTCATGTATTTTACTACGGCTATGTCGTGCGATATGAACAAGTACGTTAAGTTAAACTTCTTCTGCAGGTCTTTCAACAGCTCTAAGATCTGCGCCTGCACGGACACGTCTAGAGACGATGTTGGCTCGTCCAAGACGATGAACTTGGGCCTAGTGATGATGGCCCTCAAGATCGCGACTCGTTGTTTCTGCCCACCTGACAATTCGTGGGGATACCGGTATAGGTGTTCTCTTCCAAGACCCACCACTTCCATCTGCTTAACGAGGAACTCTTCTTCATCCCCCACGTCAATTTTAAACTGCCTGATCGGCTCTAGCAGCGTGCTAGCAATAGTCATCCTCGGATCTAAGCTCGTGTGGGGATCCTGGAAGACCATTTGCGCATTTCTCCAGTATTCTCGAAGAGCCCCACCCTTGACCTTCGTGACGTCCCTACTCTCGAAGATCACCTTACCGGAAGTGGGGTCTAGTAACCTAAGGATCGTCTTGCCTAAGGTGGACTTACCGCAACCGCTCTCGCCGACGACTCCTAGCGTTTCACCTCTCTTAATGTTGAGGGACACGCCGTCAACGGCCTTAACCTTTTTCCTAAAAGATCCCCTGACGCCGAAGTACTTCTTCAAGTCAATGGTTTGAATTAATGTATCCGGCGAGCTCACCTGCTACACCTATCTACCTCTTCTCCAAGAGCCAGCAAAAAGTCTTGTGATCCTTCTCTATATCGAATCCTGGTGGGTCCTCGACTATACACTTTCCGGTGGCAAATGGACAGCGCGGGTGGAACCTACACCCCTTCGGGGGATTTATGAGCGACGGTACTACTCCTGGAATGGATTCGAGTTTCTCGATCCTCCTTAGCGGGTTTGGAACAGAACGTAGAAGTAATCTTGTATATGGGTGTTGCGGGTTGTAGAAAACCTGGTCTACAAGCCCTTCTTCCACCACTTTACCAGCGTACATGACGTACACCCTGTTAGCGGTCTCGGCCACTATGCCTAGGTTATGGGTAATCAGTATTATGCCCATCTTAAACTCCCCTTGAAGCCTTCTCACCAAGTCTAGGATTTGTGCCTGGATAGTTACGTCGAGATTTGTCGTTGGCTCGTCCGCTATTAGTAGCTTGGGCATGTTCGACAGGCTTATTGCAATTACGCTTCTCTGCCTCATACCCCCAGACATTTCGTGGGGGTAGTTCTTGACCCTGACCTCCGGGCTCGGTATTAGTACTTTCCTCAGTAATTCTACAGCGTACTTCAAGGTCTCCTTTCTACTGATCTTGGACTTGTGCGCGGTAACCGTTTCGTGTATGTGAAAGCCAATGGTGTAGAGAGGGTCTAATGCCGAGGTGGGGTCTTGGAACACGTACGCTATTTCATTACCCCTAATTTCCCTCAGCTCCTCATCGCTGATCTTGAGGAGGTCTACGACTTTTTTATTCCTACGCCTAAATAAAACCATGCCACGCTCTATTCTACCGGGGGACTCTATGAGCCTCGTAATAGCCCTGGTGGTAACTGTTTTACCGCAGCCTGTCTCCCCTACTAGGGCAACCGCTTCACCTTCCTTGACGTAAAAAGATACGCCGGAGACGGCGTGTACTACTCCGGCATAGGTGTAAAACCTCACCTCCAGGTCTACCACTCTTAAGACCTCGTTTTCGCCTAGGCTAAACGCCTCGGACACCGAGGCATCACCCCTTCTTCTCCTTCTCCTCGCGGTACTCTATAGCCCTCCTGGTTCGGGGGTCCAAGATGTCTCTCAGGGCATCTCCTAGCAGGTTCCAGCCAAGCGCCATTGTTAGAAGTATTAGGCCTAAGTACACTACGACGTGCGTACTTCTTTCCGGGAAGAACTGACCTGCCTTGGAGATCAAGAACCCCAGCTCCGGGACCGGTTCTTGCGGTCCAAGCCCGAGGAACGATAAGGCGGCTGCAAATAGCGTTGCCGTGGCAATATCAAACGTCATCATGACTATTACGGGAGACAGCACGTTTGGCAGGATGTGCTTGAAGAGTATGCTCCACGTGGATAGCCCCGATAGCTTCGCCGCCTCTATGAACGGCATTTCTCTAACTGATAAGACGCTACCACGTATTATTCGCGCGTAGCCCGGCCACCATACTATGACCATGGCGAACCAGATGGAGATCAGCGCGGCCAGCTGTCCGTACTCCTTTTCCCTAAGGCCGAAGAGGGCCGATAACACCGTTCTCGCCACGACATTCTCCTCTAAGAAGCCCCTAATTCTATGTGGAAGCACGGACGCGAACGCTATGGCCAGTACCAGTCCTGGGAACGCGAGAAATATATCCGTTACTCTCATGACGATTTCGTCTACTATGCCGCCTTTGTAGCCGGCTATGAGCCCAAGAACTATGCCTAGCGGGGCCCCGAGCAACACCACTACTATTGATATTACGAACGAGATCCTGAACCCGTAGAGCGACATCGCTGCCACGTCTCTACCCCACTCGTCTGTGCCGAAGATTGGTCTATCTGTGCACCACGGTGGCAAGCATGGAGGCTGATATCGTAGAGACTCGTCATATATTATCTTGTACTCCCAGTAAGGCTCCCACGATATAAACGGGCCTATAGCGGCTAGTATGAATACTACGAATACCATTGTACCTCCAAGCACGCCAACCGGGGATTTGCTGTAGGCATAGGCCATTAGCTCCCATTCCCTTATTCTAGATGAGTTCTTCTGCATCCAGCCTGGTGATACCCTCTCTCTGAGCCCCGCGTACAGCCATATAAGGCTCTTAAAGATCCTGTACACAAGCATTTTCTACCACCTAATACCTGATTCTCGGGTCTATCACGGCGTACAGGATGTCTACGATTAAGTTTACCGTAACGTAAATCAACGCTATCAGGAACGTGCACGCTATGATCACGGGGAAGTTTAGCCTCGTAATGGACTCGTACATGTACCTGCCTATACCCGGAATGTTGAAGACCGTCTCGGCTATGATCGCGCCGGACAGGAGGCCGCCGAAGTTTAGCCCGAGCACCGTTACGACGGGTACCATGGCGTTTTTAAGAGCGTGCTTCCAGACTGTGAGTTTGCGCAGTCCCCGGGCCTTTGCGAATAGTATGTACTCGGAGCTAAGGGCGTCGAGGAGGCTGTTTCTCGTAATTCTCGCGATGAAGCCTCCATTTAAAAGGCCTAGTGCTAGGCCCGGCAGGTAGAAGCGCTTGAATGTTTCTCCGACAACCCACCACTCGTTGCACATCATGGCCCCGAACATTGGTACGGACCCTATGGCCGATACTACGTTTCCGAGCACGGGCACACTGTTCGGTATCCCTGATATGAATTCCCTGCAGGCGAGGGAAACGTTCGGTATACCTGCAAGGTACGTCGTCCTGAAGTAAACGAATAGTAATAGTATCAAGAAGTAGTAGAGTACGAATGCGGGGAGCGAGCTACCTACGAGCGCCATTACTCTCACGGCGAAGTCTATTGGTGAGTCCTTTTTAACGGCCGCCAGTACACCCAGTGGAAGCCCTATCGCCACCAGGAATAAGAACCCGATCACCGCTATTTCAACAGTAACCGTGAACCTCGAATATATTTCTGTAAACACGTTTCTGTGCCTTACGGGGTCTTCCAGCTGCCCTGTAAGTAGTTGTTGCACGAAGAAGGTAAACTGCTCGTACCACGGCGCGTTAAACTTATACTTCTCCCTCACGCGTTCGAGGGTTTCGGGATTTAGTAGTTTCTCCCCAACCCACGCCCTGACGGGGTCGGTTGGAATGGCATATGCGATCATGTAAGTGAGAAGCAGGACCCCTATCAGGGTTGGTATAAACGTGACTATTCTCCTTGCAATGAACCTCCCCAACCCCACCTACAACGCCACCTCTGCATACCTTTACCGATATCTGCTTATACCTAATTGACATGACAGTTTATAAAGGTACGAAGAGGGGGTTTTGGGGCCGGTTTATCTAAATTGAACTGGAGTAGAGGTGGAAGGGAGAAAATAGGTACAGATGAAAAAGCCAAAATCTAAGGCTTATACCCGTATAGTTGCTCCCAGAGTGTCGCGTTCCAGTAGTACGGGTTAATTCGCAGGACTATGTACGCGTCTTCCATGTACGTTTCAACGTAGTACGGACCGGTTGACACTGGGTAGTCTTTTAGCCTCCTATATGTTGCGTCCTCTTCGCCTTCGATAACGTATTTAGCCCATGCGGCCGGATTCTTGCCGTAGTTGGATTCCCTTATAGCTGCCTCATAGTTTTCAGCAAGCGCGTACTCCATTGGAATGACGCTTGCCACAGCTGTTGTTAATATGTGTAGTATAGGTGAGTATGGGAATAACATTTGTAGTTTAACAACACCAGCTGTGGGGCCGCTGTAACCGAACACGGAGAGTAGTTCTTGTATGCTTTTAACTTCGACGCTTCTACCGTGGTATACTGCAATTAATCCCTGTGGAAGTATCCGCGAGAACTCGTCTTCGGTTAGTACCTGCGATGCGTTAACGTCAACGAAATTGTTAATCATCCATTGAGGTCCTCCGGGCAGGTTTAGTCTCACGGCTCTCCACAAGCTGAATAGCACGTCAGTGGCGTCGATCGGGTAGGTTCTCTTGTTCCATGGATCGTACGCTACGACGTTACCCCTAATTACGAGGTAGAGCTCCATGCCATCCTTGCTGAAAGCCCACGCTACTGCCAGTTCAGGTTCGGGCTCCGTGTTTTCATAGTAGTACGTTATAGGTTTCGAGTAGATCTGGTCGAAGATCTCCCAGCCGAAGCTCTCGTAGCTCTTAGCTGGGTCGAAGGTATCGGGCCAGCCGAAGTACGCCAGGACGAAGGTTGAGGGGTCGTTCTTTATGCCTAGTACACCGGTGTCAACTACGGGTGCGTTGGGATCTTCGTAGACGAGATCGTATCTTGCAAACTTCGTTAATGGGTAGTACATGTTTAGAACCCAGCTACCATAGTTTCTCCCGGTTATTGCCTGGCCCATCATTATCATCGGTGCTTCGTTGTTGAACACTATGACGGCCGCGTTTATTACAGCTTCTCTAATCTTCGGATCGAGTATTTGTTGGGATATCTTGCACAGGGCACTTGCAGGTATGTCTTTCCAGCCCGGTGCGCCGATAGTGACCATTGATACGGGGTTCTCCCAGTTCTTCGCTGTCTTCTCTTCATCTAATACATAGCCCACCACGAGTAGCGGTTTGTTTGTCGGTCCCGTGTACGCGGCTCCGGTACCTTGTGGTCCAATTACTACAACGTAGTTTGGCGTATCAACAACCCTTTCAACCTTGGATAGGTACTTACCAACGTCTCCCGGCGTAACGTTCTCCCAGTACTTCAAATCCTTGAACTCGGCCCCGCCCCATACGAACGGCATGAGGTAGTTATCTGGGTCTAGGTAGTCCGGTATCCAGCCTAGTAATGCTACGTCAAAGTTGAAGTGGTCTACTTTATCCAAGTACTCTGGCCAGCTGTAAACCTCTACGTAGACTTTAAAGCCAAGCCTCGTCCACTCGTTCTGCAATAACGCAGCGATCTGCGCTCTGGCCGTGTTACCTAGATTGTAAATTACTGTTATAGTGTATTTTGAGGGATCGAATCCCTTTCCTTTAAGCGCGTTAATTATTTCCATGGCTTTTGCTCTGTCATATTCGTACTTAACAATGTTATAATCAGTCCATCCTAGCATCCCCTTGGGTACAATGGTGTACAGCCTTGTGTATAGTCCTCCAAATATCTGCGAAAGAATGGTATCGTACGGTACGGCCCATGCAAGTGCCTGCCTAACCTCTGGTATGTTAAATGGCTCTCTCATCGTGTTTATGATAATATGCTGTATGGTTAGCCTGGGCTTCGCGGGGTCTGGTTCCAATACTAAGTGGAACCCATTAACGGGCGTTCCATTAAGGTCTTTCCACCTAGCAGGTGTGATGGCTGCTATGTCTGCTACACCTGCCTTGTACAACTGTATGCGCGTTAATTCCTCGTTAGCGATGATGATCAGCGCGGTTGTGTGCAACTGGTATTTGGGTGCTGGTGGCGGAGTGGTAGGAGTCGTGGGTACTGGGGTGGTTGGTGTGGGTGTGGGTGTTGTAGGTGTGGGTGTTGGAGTTGTAGGTGTTGGTGTGGGTGTAGGTGTTGGAGTTGGTGTTGTAGGAGGAGCCGCCGGAGGCATAGTCA